>NZ_JADDKI010000051.1:0-6938 GCF_015356725.1 Dietzia sp. SYD-A1 | reverse complement strand
GCACCGGGGACGCCGGGACACGGACGTCGCTGGCGCTGTCCGGCGAGGTCGCGGCCGCGATGGCCGCGGGGCCCGTCCGCGAGCTCGTGACGCCCGGTCAGACCCACCGCGTGTGGGTCGACCGCCGTGAGGCCCAGTTCAGCTCCTGGTACGAGTTCTTCCCCCGCTCCACGGGCGGGTGGGACGAGCGGGGTCGGCCGGTCCACGGCACCTTCGCGACCTCGCGCGGCTACATCGACCACGCGGCCGACATGGGCTTCGACGTCGTCTACCTGCCTCCGATCCACCCGATCGGGGTGATCAACCGCAAGGGCCGGAACAACTCCCTCACCCCGGAGGAGGGGGACGTCGGGTCGCCGTGGGCCATCGGCTCGGCGGACGGTGGCCACGATGCCGTGCACCCGGACCTCGGCACGATCGAGGATTTCCGCGAACTGGTCGAGTACTCCACCTCTCGCGGCGTTGAGATCGCCCTGGACCTGGCGTTGCAGTGCGCTCCGGACCACCCGTGGGCGCAGGCCCACCCGGAGTGGTTCACGGTGCTCCCCGACGGCCACATCGCGTACGCCGAGAACCCACCCAAGAAGTACCAGGACATCTACCCCGTCAACTTCGACCTCGACCCCGAGGGGATCTACGCCGAGGTGCTCCGGGTGGTGCGCCTGTGGACCTCCCTGGGCGTACGGATCTTCCGGGTGGACAACCCGCACACCAAACCCGCGGATTTCTGGAGCCGCCTGATCGCGGAGGTCAAGCGCACCGAGCCGGACGTGCTGTTCCTCGCCGAGGCCTTCACCCGCCCGGCCCGTCTGTTCGGGCTCGCGAAGCGGGGTTTCTCGCAGTCCTACACGTACTTCACATGGAAGACCACGAAGTCCGACCTCATCGAGTTCTGCGAGCAGTTGCTGGCGCACGTCGATGAAGCCCGGCCGAACATGTTCACCAACACCCCGGACATCCTGCACGAGTCGCTGCAGCGCGGAGGTCCTGCGATGTTCGCGATCCGGTCGGCGCTCGCGGCCACGCTCAGCCCGGCGTGGGGTGTGTACTCGGGCTTCGAGCTGTTCGAATGGCAACCCGTCGCCGACGGCAGCGAGGAGTACCTGGATTCGGAGAAATACGAACTCCGGCCCCGCGACTTCGCCGGCGCCGAGGCGGCGGGCCAGTCGCTCGCCCCGTGGCTGCGGACCCTGAACCGGATCCGTCGGGAGCACCCCGCCCTCCACCAGCTGCGCACACTGCGTTTCCACGACGTGGACAACGATCAGATCATCGCCTACTCCAAGATCGACCCCGCCACCGGTGACTGCGTCCTGACGGTCGTCTCCCTCGACTCACACGGGGTGCAGGAGGGCACCCTCAGGCTCGACATGGCCGCCCTCGGATACGACGACGACGCCCGGTTCAGCGTCCACGACGAGGTCTCCGGCAGCGAGTTCCACTGGGGCTCGAGCAACTACGTGCGACTCGAGCCGTGGACGGCGGTCGCGCACATCGTCGTGGTCCCACCCTGCGACGAAGCACGTAGGGTCGAACTGACCTACCGCACGCACATCGTGGATTGAGGGACAACGGCATGGCAAAGCACCACGGCGCGGGTCGACCCGCCTCCGGCAGACCCGCCACCGGCAGGCCCACCACCACGCCCGACCGGGTTCCTCCACCCGTCGACACGGCGGCCACCTGGCGGACGCCGGAGGACCTCGCCCGGGATACGTCGGGCCGGACCTCGGCTCCGACCGCACCGGTGGGTCCGGCGGGCGAGATCCCCCGCGACCAGTTCGACGCGCTCCGCTCGGGGACCCACCGCGACCCGCATTCGGTCTACGGTGCCCACCGGGCCGGCGGCGGTTCCGTCGTGCGGACCATGCAGCCCGGCGCCACCTCGGTGGAGATCGTGCTCGGCTCCCGCACCGTCCCGATGGAACCGCTCGGCGACGGCGTGTTCGGGGCGATGATGGACGAGCCGGATGTCCCGGACTACCGGTTCCACGTCACCTACCCGGACGGACACACCCGGACCGTCGCGGACGGGTACAGGTTCCTGCCCACCCTGGGCGAGATGGACCTCCACCTGATCAACGAGGGGCGTCACGAGCGATTGTGGACCGTCCTCGGGGCGCACGTCCGCACGTACGACACCCCCGGCGGTCCTGTCACCGGCACGTCGTTCGCCGTCTGGGCCCCGAACGCCCGGGGAGTCAGCGTGGTGGGCGACTTCTGCGGGTGGAACCCCGTCGCCCTGCCCCTGCGCGCGATCGGCGCCTCCGGGGTGTGGGAGGTGTTCGTCCCCGACGTCGCCGACGGCGCGGTCTACAAGTACTGCGTCCGCGGCGCCGACGGCCGGACCGTCGACCACGCCGATCCGCTGGCCGTGGCCACCGAGGTGCCGCCCGCGACAGGGTCCAGGGTCTTCACGTCCGGGTACGCGTGGAACGACGACGAGTGGGTGTCTGCCCGCGCGACCCGTGACCACTCCCGGTCCCCGATGACGGTACTCGAGGTCCACGTGGGCTCCTGGCGGCCGGGGCTGGGCTACCGGGAGTTCGCCCACCAGTTGGCCGACCACGTGGCCGAGACCGGCTTCACCCACGTCGAACTCATGCCCGTCGCCGAGCACCCCTTCGGCGGTTCCTGGGGCTATCAGGTCTCCTCCTACTACGCCCCCACCAGTCGCTTCGGATCCCCGGACGACCTGCGCTATGTGGTCGACCACCTGCACTCGCGCGGCATCGGCGTGCTCATGGACTGGGTCCCCGCACACTTCCCCAAGGACGAGTGGTCCCTCGGCCGCTTCGACGGCACCCCGCTCTACGAACACGCGGACCCCCGCCGCGGTGAACAGCCCGACTGGGGCACCTACGTCTTCGACTTCGGCCGTCACGAGGTCCGGAACTTCCTGGTCGCCAACGCGTTGTACTGGGCCGAGGAGTTCCACGTGGACGGTCTGCGCGTGGACGCCGTGGCCTCGATGCTCTACCTGGACTACTCGCGCAACGAGGGCGAGTGGACCCCCAACCGCTACGGCGGGCGGGAGAACCTCGAGGCGATCTCGTTCCTGCAGGAGGTCAACGCGACCGTGCAGCGGGAGCACCCGGGATTCCTCATGATCGCGGAGGAATCGACCTCCTGGGGCGGCGTCACCGCCCCGACCGAGACCGGCGGGCTCGGGTTCTCCATGAAGTGGAACATGGGGTGGATGAACGACACCCTGCGGTACGTCGGACTCGACCCGGTCTACCGGGGCCACCACCACGGCGAGATCACGTTCTCGCTGATGTACGCCTGGAGTGAGCGCTTCGTGCTCCCGCTCAGCCACGACGAGGTGGTGCACGGCAAGGGATCGATGTGGCAGCGCATGCCGGGTTCCTCGTGGGACCGGGCGGCCGGGTTGCGGGGGCTCTACGCCTACATGTGGGCACACCCGGGCAAGAAGCTCCTCTTCCAGGGACTGGAGTTCGGCCAGGTCGGCGAGTGGAACGACGAACAGGGCGTCACCTGGGGGGACCTCGAGGGCTGGGAGGGCGAGTACCACCGTGGCATCCTCGCCTCGGTCCGCGACATGAACGCCCGCTACGCGGAGAACCCCGGCCTCTGGTCGCTCGACGACGACCCGTCGGGATTCTCGTGGATCGATGCCAACGACGCCGACCACAACGCCCTGTCGTTCCTGCGTACGGATCACTCCGGCAGCATCATCGCCTGTGTGGTGAACTTCTCGGGCAGCGCCCTGCACGACTACCGGATCGGTCTCCCCGAGGCCGGGTTCTGGGAGGAGATCCTCAACACCGACGCCGCGGCCTACGAGGGATCCGGTGTCGGCAACCTCGGCGGTGTCGACGCCGAGGATCGGCCACACCACGGCCGCACGCACTCGGCGGGCATCACCGTCGGTCCCCGCGCCACGATCTGGTTGCGCCACACCCGCTGACGGCGGGCGAGACGCCTCAGTACAGCGCGTTGGCGAGGTTGCGGCGGGCGTCCAGGACCCGCGGGTCGTCCGTCGGGAGCGACTCGAGGAGATCGACCAGCCGGGACCGGAGCACCGCCCGGTCGTCGCCCCCGCTCACCCGGATCGCGTCGACGAGGACCGCGAACGCCGACTCGTACTCTCCTCCCACCAGGGCCCTGTCGGCCGCCCGAAGGGCCGCGGGAACCGTGCCCTCGCCGGCATCGGCCTCCTCGGCCGCACGACGAGCGGCCTGCACGTACCTCAGCGCCTCGAGGAGCGAGTGGTCCCGCGGGCGGGAGTCCACCAGCGCGGCGAAGCGCTCCTCCGCGGTGTCCAGCTCGCCGCCCGCGAGTGCGTCCTCGGCGGCGTCGCGTTCGGGGTCGGCCGGATCGTCCGGCTCCCCGGTGTCCGCGGACCCGGGCACTCCGCTGAGCTTTCCCTCCGTGGCCTGGAGGACTGCCGCGATCCACTGACGCAGGGCGTCCTCGGGCTGCTCCCCCTCGAAATCCGCCAGCGGCCGCCCCGCCGCGACGGCGACGACGGTCGGGACCGCCCGCGCCTGGAACGCCTGGGCGATCCCCGGGGAGGAGTCCACGTCGACGACCGCGTGCACCCACTGACCGCCCCCCTCCTCGGCCAGCGAGGACAGCAGGCTGGTCAGTACCGTGGGTGCCCGGCGGGACATGAGTTCGACGATCACGGGGACCTGGGTCGACCGGACCAACACCTCCTGCTCGAAGGTCGCCTCGTCGACCTCGACCAGGGTCACCGGCCCCGTGCCCCCACCGGACGTGCGGGCGGCGGCGACGGGGTCGCGCTTCGCCTCCGCCCGCTTCTTCAGCCCCGACAGGTCGACGGCGCCGGCGAGGGAGGCCGCGAGCTTCTGCTCGGACGCGGACGGGGGTCGGTTACCTGGTCTCGTCACGCCTTCGATCCTGCCACGGCCGGTCCGATCGGGGGTCAGCTGGTCGCGGGCACGCGGATCAACAGAGCGTCACCCTGCCCACCACCACCGCACAGCGCGGCCGCCCCGAGGCCACCACCACGGCGGGCGAGCTCGAGCGCGAGGGTCAGGACGACGCGGTTGCCCGACACGCCGATCGGGTGACCGATCGAGATGGCACCACCGTTCACGTTCACCTGGTCGGGGCTCAGGTCGAGCATGCGGGTCGAGTGCAGTCCGACCGAGGCGAAGGCCTCGTTGAACTCGAACAGGTCGATGTCCTTCACGTCGACGTCCGCCCGCCTGCACGCGTCCAGTACCGCGTCCGCCGGCTGGTGCTGCAGGGTCGAGTCCGGGCCCGCGACGGTGCCGTACCCGACGATCTCGGCGAGGACCGGCCACCCCTCGGCCTCCGCGCGCGCGGCCGTGGTCACGATGACCGCCGAGGCGCCGTCGGAGATCTGCGACGAGGATCCCGCGGTGATGGTCCCGTCCTTCGAGAACGCCGGGCGGAGCTTGCCCATCGACTCCGCGGTCGACTCCGGACGGACCCCTTCGTCGGTCTCCACGACGGTGTCGCCCTTACGGCCCTTGACCGTCACCGGCACGATCTCGTCCGCGAAGCGGCCGGCCTCCGCGGCGGCGGCGGCACGCTGATGGGAGGTCGCGGCGAACTCGTCCTGGTGCTCGCGGGTGATCTCTAGCTCGACGTTGCGCGCCTCGGTGAGGGCGCCCATCGGCTGGTCGGTCGGAACGTCGTGCAGGCCGTCGTAGGCCATGTGGTCGAGGACCTCGATCGACCCGTACTTGTAGCCGGCGCGGCTCTTGGGCAGCAGATGCGGTGCCTGCGACATCGACTCCTGGCCCCCGGCCACGACCACCTCGGAGTACCCGGAGCGGATCGCCTGATCGGCGAGCGCGATCGCGGTCAGTCCGGACAGACACATCTTGTTGATGCTCAGCGCGTCGACCCGCTTGGGGATGCCCGCGGCGAGCGAGGCCTGACGAGCGGGCATCTGACCGTTTCCTGCGGAGAGCACCTGTCCCATGATCACCTGGTCGACGGCGTCCGGGGAGACACCGCCCCGCTCGAGGGCGGCGCTGATCGCGATGCCACCGAGCTCCGGGGCCGAGAGCGAGGACAGCCCGCCCTGGAGGCGGCCGAACGGGGTGCGGGCCCCGGAGACGATGACGGTGCGGGTGGAGTCGGCGGGCATTGCGGACCTTCCATTCGAGGGGCTGAACGTGTACACGCCAAACTACCGTCTCCACTCACCGACTACCGTGGTCCCCATGACCTCTACCCCAGCCGACCAGCCCCTACTGCCCTCCGAGCTCGTCGTGGCGATCGATCACGTCGGGGTGGCCGTCCCCGACTTCGATGCCGCCGTCACCTGGTACCGCGACAATCTCGGGTTGGAGAACCTCCACGAGGAGGTCAACGAAGAGCAGGGCGTGCGCGAGGCCATGCTCGGATCGCCGGGACGACCGGAGGGCGGTGCGCTGCTGCAGGTGCTCGCACCTCTGGACGACACCTCGACCATCGCCAAGTACCTCGACCGCAACGGACCGGGAATCCAGCAGATGGCGGTCCGGGTGACCGACATCGACGCGATCACGTCCCACCTCACCGGGCGGGGGGTGCGGGTGCTGTACCCCGCGCCGAAGAACGGGACAGCGGGTTCGCGGATCAACTTCATCCACCCCAAGGACGCGGGCGGCGTCCTGCTCGAACTGGTCGAGCCGGCCACCGGATCGCACTAGTACCCCGGGCTGGCGGCCCCGCTAGGGTGGGGTCATGTCGAGCACACAGATGCCCACCACGGGCGCCGACCCGTTCGCGGTGGTCCGCAGGGGCTTCGACCGCGAGCAGGTGACCTCAGCGCTCAAGCGCCTCGAGGCCGAGGTGGGCCTCCTCCGCGCCGACCGCGACGCTGCCGTCGAGAGGGCTGAACGGGCGGCGGCCGAGGCGGCCCGGGAACGGTCCCGGGCCGCGTCCCTCGAGGCCCGGGTCGCGGAACTCGGCCGGACCCCGGTCACCAA
>NZ_JADDKI010000511.1:0-662 GCF_015356725.1 Dietzia sp. SYD-A1 | reverse complement strand
CCGGGGGCCGGGTCAGGCGCAGCCGGCCAGGACCCGCTCCATGGCCTCGTGTTCGGCGTGGGTCACCCACAGCCCGTAGCGCTCCTTGACCAGGATCTGCCGCGCGATCATGGGGCAACGGAACTCCCGACGCGGGGGCAACCAGGTGGCCGCGTCACCATCGCCCTTGCTCTGGTTGGCGTGACCCGCCACCGCCAGCAGATTGAGCGGATCGTTGGCGAAGTCCCGACGCTGCTCCAGGGTGAGTTGCTGGGCGCCCTTCTGCCACGCGTCCGACAGGGCCACCACGTGATCGATCTGCACTGCCGACGAGGTGTCCTGCCCCCGCACGAACTCGATCCGCTCCCCGGTGTAGGGCCCGTACAGGGCCCCGGTGAGCACCACGCAGTCCCGGGTCCCCGGTCGCACCGTGATGTCCTGCAGATCGCGCCGCAGGATGTCGTTGCGCGTGTCGCACCCGTTGCGGCCGAACTCCACGGAGACGTCGTCCGACCACGCCTGGCCGAACAGGGCACGGTCGTACCCGGTCTTGGGGGCGCGGCCCTTGATCTCCAGTTGGGGCAGGGCCAACCGGGCGGATGCGACCAGTGGATCCCCCGACGGGGCGGCCTCGGGTGGCGGCGGTTCGCTCGGGACGGACCCCGGCACCCCCGGTCCGGGGT
>NZ_JADDKI010000510.1:0-5918 GCF_015356725.1 Dietzia sp. SYD-A1 | reverse complement strand
GGCTCCGGCCCCCGAGGCCTGACCTCCGCACGCTCGAACAGCTCGGGCCCGGCCGCCCACGATCCCTCCGGGGATCTCCCGGGGGGCCGGGCCCGAGGTGTCGGTGAATGCGGGCGAGGGGTCCACCGGCGCCGCGGCGTCTAGGGTGGAGTCGATCGCGCCGGCCGGCCGACGCCAACAACTTCCGATACATCACGAAACTCTTTTAGGAGGGTCGCCCCACCATGGCGAACTACACCGCTGCCGACGTCAAGCGTCTGCGTGAGCTCACCGGCTCCGGGATGATGGACTGCAAGAAGGCACTCGAGGAGACCGACGGCGACTTCGACAAGGCCGTCGAGGTCCTGCGCATCAAGGGCGCCAAGGACGTGGGCAAGCGTGCTGAGCGCACCACCGCCGAGGGCCTGGTCGCCGTCAAGGACGGCGTCATGATCGAGCTCAACTCCGAGACGGACTTCGTCGCGAAGAGCGCCGAGTTCATCGCGCTGGCCGACAGGATCGTCGCCGTCGCCGCAGCACAGGGCATCTCCGATCTCGATGCGCTCAACAATGCCGACCTCGACGGGTCGACAGTCGCCGACGCGGTGGTCTCGTTCTCCGCCAAGTCGGGGGAGAAGCTGGTCCTGCGTCGAGTGGGCAAGCTCGACGGCCCGGTCGCCGTGTACCTCCACAAGCGCTCCTCCGACCTCCCGCCGGCGGTCGGCGTCCTGGTGGCCTACGAGGGCCAGGGCGAGGCCGCGGAGGCGGCCGCCCGCTCGGCCGCCATGCAGATCGCCGCGCTCAAGGCGCAGTACGTCTCGCGCGACGAGGTGCCCGCCGACATCGTGGCCAAGGAGCGCGAGATCGCGGAGGCCACCGCCCGCGAGGAGGGCAAGCCGGAGCAGGCTCTGCAGAAGATCGTCGAGGGTCGTCTGAACGGCTTCTACAAGGACGTCGTCCTGCTGGACCAGCCGTCGGTCACCGACAGCAAGAAGACCGTCGGCGCGCTCCTGTCCGAGGCGGGTGCCACGGTGACCGCCTTCCTCCGCTTCGAGGTCGGCCAGGCCTGATTCATCCCCGGCATCCGCGGTGGCGGATGCCACGTCGACGGCGGCACCCGGACCCCCGGGTGCCGCCGTCGGTCTGTGTCCGACCGTTCCCGTCTCAGAACGCGCGGGCCGCGGTGTGGCGCCGGGGGTGATAGGGCAGAATGGACGAGGTCCCACCATGGGCCGTACGGCCGCTCGACGAGGACGTCGGGGGGCGTTTGACGCACGAGACGGGCGCGATCCGTCCGGGACGAGGAGAGCGATGACCGACCCGCGGGACGGCTACAGACGTGTGATGCTCAAGCTGGGCGGAGAGATGTTCGGCGGGGGCGGCGTGGGGATCGATCCCGATGTGGTCCAGTCGGTCGCGAGGCAGATCGCCGAGGTCTCCCGCACGGGTGCGCAGATCGCGATCGTCATCGGCGGCGGGAACTTCTTCCGCGGCGCCCAGTTGCAGCAGCGTGGTCTCGACCGTGCGCGCAGCGACTACATGGGGATGCTCGGCACCGTGATGAACTGCCTGGCGCTCCAGGACTTCCTCGAGCAGGAGGGCGTGTCGACCCGGGTGCAGACCGCGATCCACATGGGACAGGTCGCGGAACCGTACATCCCCCTCCGTGCCGAGCGACATCTGGAGAAGGGACGGGTGGTGATCTTCGGCGCGGGCATGGGGATGCCGTACTTCTCCACCGACACCACCGCCGCCCAACGCGCGCTCGAGATCAAAGCGGAGGTGCTGTTGATGGCGAAGGCCGTCGACGGGATCTACTCCGACGACCCGCGGACCAACCCCGACGCCGAACTGTTCACGCGGATCGAGCACCGCGAGTGCCTGGAACAGGGACTGAAGGTCGCCGACACCACCGCGTTCAGTCTCTGTATGGACAACAAGATGCCGATCCTGGTCTTCAACCTCCTCACCGAGGGCAACATCGCGCGCGCGGTCGCCGGTGAGGAGATCGGAACCCTCGTCAGCAGCCCGGCCTGAGGCGCAGGACCCCCCACCTCACTCACGTAGAGAACGGAAGACATCACATGATCGACGACACCCTGCTCGAGGCCGAGGAGAAGATGGAGAAGGCCGTCGAGCGCGTCCGTGACGAACTCGCGGCCATCCGCACCGGTCGCGCCAACCCCGGCATGTTCAACCGGGTGCTCTGCGAGTACTACGGGACCCTGACCCCCATCACCCAGATGGCCAGTGTCTCGGTTCCCGAACCCCGGATGCTCATCATCAAGCCGTACGAGATGTCCCAGATCGGGCCGATCGAGAACGCCATCCGCAATTCCGATCTCGGCGTCAATCCGACCAACGACGGTCAGGTCCTCCGCGTGACGGTTCCGCAACTCACCGAGGAGCGTCGTCGCGACCTCGTCAGACAGGCCAAGGCCAAGGCGGAGGACGGCCGCATCGCAGTGCGCGGGGTCCGTCGAAAGGCGATGGACGAACTCAAGCGCATCGTCAAGGACGGCGAGGCCGGCGAGGACGAGGTCAACGCCGCCGAGAAGGAGCTCGACAAGCTCACCCACCGCTTCGTGGCCGACGTGGACGAGCTCGTCAAGGGCAAGGAAGGCGACCTCATGGAGGTCTGACCACCGACGCACCCGCCGACCGACCCCCGAGATCCGAGGAGAATGCCGTGGACACCGCCCCGCCAGGCCCACCCGGGCCCACAGCCGCGGCAGCTGCTCCACCATCGCGGGCGGGCCGGGACCTGACCCGCGCCATCCCCGTGGGCGTCGGGCTCGGGGCGCTGGTCATCGCGAGCATCGCGTTCAACCCCAGGGCCTGGTACCTGGTCGCCGCCGGCGCGGTCGCCATCGGGACCTGGGAGGTGTTCAAGCGTCTCCGGCAGGCCCAGTTCCGGCTCCCGCTCCTGCCTCTGCTCCTGGGCGGGCAGGCGATGGTCTGGGCCGGGTTCTTCGCCGGGGCCAGAGGGGCCTTCGCTGCGTTCGCCGCCACGACGGTTCTGGTCCTGGTCTGGCGGCTGTTGATGGCGGGCCTGACCACGGCACCGCAGAACTACCTCCGGGACGTCTCGGTCGCCGTCTTCGTCCTCGTGTGGATCGCGGTCCCGGGCGCTCTCGGGGCCATGCTCGCGGACGGCGACTTCGGGGCCCAGCGGGTCGTCGCCCTGATCCTGTTGGTGGTGTGTTCGGACGTCGGGGGATACGTCGCCGGCGTGCTGTTCGGCAAGCATCCGATGGCGCCCGCGGTGAGCCCCAAGAAGTCGTGGGAGGGCTTCGCCGGCTCGATGGTGTTCGCCATCGTCGGGGGCGCGCTCGTCGTGGTGTTGTTGTTCGACGACAACGTCTTCAAGGGCGTCCTGCTGGGCGTCCTCACCGTGTTCACCGCGACCCTGGGCGACCTCATCGAGTCCCAGGTCAAGCGGGACCTCGGGATCAAGGACATGGGTACGATGCTGCCGGGACACGGCGGCTTCATGGATCGCCTGGACTCGGTCCTGCCCACCGCCGTCGTGGTGTGGATCATCTTCACCTTCGTCGTCCCGACCTGACCGCACCGGGCACCGCCGGCAGGTCAGTGGCCGCGGGCGCTCACCTTGCGCGCTCGGCGGGCACGCATACGGAGCTGGAGGATGCGGAACCCCGCGAACAGCGCCATGATCAGCGCACCGGCGATGGCGGCGAACAGGATCAGCACCCCCAACGGGAGGCTGAACTCGAGGCCGAGATATCGGACGTCGGTCGAGGTGGTGTTCTGCGCGACGAAGACCAGCAGCAGAATCGTCACCAGAGCACCGAGGACCAGCCCCACCCACGCCGATCCGAGTCTGCCGGCCGAGACATCGGGAAGTCCGACGTCAGGTCCCCGCCCGGCATCCCGGGCCCCTTCGGCGGGCACCGGCGCCGAGGCGGAGGCGTGGGTGTCCTCGAGAGGGGCGATGTCGGTCGACGCCGGATCGTGATCGGGTTCTACGGGGTCGTGCGAACGCGTGGGCATGCCAGGACTCTATTCCCTCCGCCCGGCCCCCGGCATCCGCTGGCGGTGTGTCGTGCAGACCGGTATCTGACACAATGGCACCCATCATGGTTGAGCCACTGCCCCTCGTCTTCGACGCCCCCCGGCGGGGTCTTCCCCCTCGTCACTTCGCCGATCTCGACGCCGCGGGCCGGGCCGAGGCGATGGGTGAACTCGGGGCCCCCGCGTTCCGGGGCAAGCAGCTCGCCAACCAGTACTTCGGTCGCCTCGAGGCGGACCCGGGTGCGATGACGGATCTGCCGGCCGGTCTGCGCGAGCAGATCGGCTCGGAGTTGTTCCCGCGCCTGGCCTCCTCGGTCCGGCACATCGCGGCCGACGGGGGCACCACGCGCAAGACCCTGTGGAAACTCCACGACGGGTCGCTGGTCGAGAGCGTCCTCATGCGTTATCCCGACCGCGCCACGCTGTGTATCTCGAGCCAGGCCGGGTGTGGAATGGCGTGCCCGTTCTGTGCGACCGGGCAGGCCGGGCTCCAGCGCAATCTCTCGGCCGCCGAGATTCTCGAACAGGTCCGGGAAGCGGCCCGGGCCATGCGGGACGGTGAGGTCCCCGGGGGGCCGGGCCGACTGTCCAACGTGGTGTTCATGGGAATGGGGGAGCCGCTGGCCAACTACAAGCGGGTTCTCACCGCGGTCCGGGGGATCGTCTCCCCGCCACCGTCGGGGTTCGGACTGTCCCAGCGGTCGGTGACGGTGTCGACCGTGGGGGTGGTGCCCGCCATCCACCGGCTCGCGGAGGAGGGGCTGCACGTCACCCTGGCGGTGTCCCTGCACACTCCCGACGACGAACTGCGCGACACCCTGGTCCCCGTCAACAACAGGTGGCCCGTCAGCGAGGTCATGGACGCCGCGCGGCACTACGCCGACGCCACGGGTCGTCGCGTGTCGATCGAGTACGCGCTGATCCGCGACGTCAACGACCAGACCTGGCGCGGGGAGATGTTGGGTCGACTGCTCACCCAGCGGCTCGGGCCCATGGCTCATGTGAACCTGATCCCGCTCAACCCGACACCGGGCAGTGAGTGGGACGCCAGCCCGAAGCACCAACAGGACGCATTCGTGGCGGCGGTTCGGCAATCCGGGGTGTCCTGCACCGTCAGGGACACCCGGGGTCAGGAGATCGCGGCCGCCTGTGGCCAACTCGCCGCCGAAGGGTGAGGCCCGGGGGGTGAGGCCGGGGGGATGCCAGCCGCTCCGGAGCACAGAGGAGGCCGCCGCCCGCGAGATTCGCGGGCGGCGGCCTCGTCTGTGCAGGGGCTCTCAGCGCTTGGCGGGAGCGGTCCCGACCGCGCCGGACGCCGCGGCACCGACCACCGAGTAGTGATCGGCGGGCACCTCGTACACCCTGGCCTTCTTCAGGCTGTCATCCTTCTTCGGGCGCAGCGAGTGGAACATCCAGGCGGCGAGGAACAGGGCGATGGCGACCACCCAGATGTCCTCGACCCGGCCGATGTGGTTGCCGAAGAGCATGGCCAGGAGGAACAGCACGAAGAAGCCGCCCACGGCGAGGCCGACCTTCCTGCTGTGCTGGTGCCAGCCCCATTCAACGGAGGGCTCGTCCAGCGAGCTGATGCCCCCCACGACGATTTCCTTGCTGGTGTGGTGCCCGTCCGCGCTCATGCTCCCCGGTTCTCCTCACGGCTCGCTGGCGGCCCCGCGGGCCGCCGACATCGCGTCCAGTCTGGCACACGCCCGGTGAGGGACTGTGGGTAACCCGCCCGGATCGGGGCCGGGCGTGACCACGCGATGCGGCGCCGGGCGCTCCGGACGTGGACAATGACGAGGTGACCACGCGCGTTCTCATCCTCGGAAGCACCGGTTCGATCGGTACCCAGGCACTGGAGGTGACCTCCGGGGCCGGCCCCGGAGGTCACCTCCAGTGCCTGG
>NZ_JADDKI010000509.1:0-8257 GCF_015356725.1 Dietzia sp. SYD-A1 | reverse complement strand
GTCCCGGGCCGGACGCCACGGCCGGCCAGACGTGACCGGGGTCGGCCGCGGGGTCGCTCCCGGTGGGATCGCCGGGAAAGGTCGGCGTCCTGGACCTGCACTTCCGGTTCGGCCCCGACGGGCGGACGGTCCTGGCCGATCGCTACCAGAAGTCTCCTTTACAGGTGATGCGTCCGCTGTACGTCGACCCGGGACTGCCGCACGTGCCGGTCACGTATCTCATGTCCACCGGCGGGGGAGTGGTCGGCGGCGACAGGCTGGACATCGACGTCGAACTCGCCGACCGGTCCCATGCGCTGATCACCACCCAGGCCGCCACAAGGATCCACCGCATGGACGCGGGGTACGCGACCCAGGACGTCACGCTGACGCTGGGCGCCGGGGCGGTGTGCGAGTGGGTTCCCGACCCCCTCATCCCGTACGCCGGGAGCCGGTTCCAGCAGACCCTGCGGGCGACGGTCCCCGAGGACGCGGTGCTGGTGGTCTCCGACGTCCTCACCGCAGGCCGGGTGGCCCGCGGTGAGCGGTGGGCGGTGGACGCGCTGGTCTCGCGGGTCGAGATCGCCCGTCCCGACGGCACCCCGGTGGTGGTGGACGCCACCCGGATGGTCGGGGGGTTCGACGACGACCTGGTCACCGGCGGATCCGATGCCATCGGCACCCTGTTCGTCCTGGCGCCGGGGCCGGCGACGGACCTGGCGGACCCGATGCGGGCGGCTGTCGACTCCTCGGCCGCCGTGCGCCGAGGTGAGGTCCGCGGTGGTGTGAGCACCCTGCCCGAGGGGTGCGGGGCGTGGCTCCGGGCTGTCGGCGACACCCCGGAGGCGGTCGAGGACGTGATGCGCGCGGCGTGGTCCGCCGCGCGTCGGCACGTCCTGGGGGCGTCGGCGCCCGATCTACGCAAGGGTTGAGAAACGCAGGGTTCACTGAAGGTGGACTTGGGCAACACGTACGAAACACAGGGGAACCGTGCGGCTCACATGGAACTCATAACTTTGGTTTCACCGAGCGTCGATCCCCGAGAAGCGGGGGCCATCGACCGCCCGCCCACGGCAAGGAAAAACCCGCGTGAATCCCATCTCCAGACGCACCGTCGCCGCCGCCGCACTGGTGGTCCTCGGGGCCGGCGCTCTCACCGCTTGTGGTAACCGGACCTCGGACACCGCCGCAGCCTCCGCAGAATCGTGTGTGGACACCTCCGGTGACACCATCAAGATCGGGTCGCTGCACTCGCTCTCGGGCACCATGGCGATCTCCGAGAGGACGGTACGCGACTCGGTCGAGCTCGCCGTGGAGCAGATCAACGCCGACGGCGGCGTGATGGGCAAGCAGATCGAGACGGTGGTCGAGGACGGGGCATCCGACCCGGCCGTCTTCGCCGAGAAGGCCCAGAAGCTCATCACCAGCGACTGCGTGGCCGCGATCTTCGGCGGCTGGACGTCGTCCTCCCGCAAGGCCATGCTCCCGGTCGTCGAGGACGCCAACGCGCTGCTGTACTACCCCGTCCAGTACGAGGGCCTGGAAGCGTCTCCGAACATCTTCTACACCGGCGCCACGACCAACCAGCAGATCGTCCCCGGCCTCGAGTACCTCAAGGAGCAGGGCGTGGAGTCGATGTACCTGGTCGGCTCGGACTACGTGTTCCCCCAGACGGCCAACCGGGTCATCAAGGCGTGGGCGGAGGCGAACGACGTCGAGATCGTCGGCGAGGACTACACGCCGCTCGGCTCCACCGACTTCTCCACGATCGTCAACAAGGTGCGCACCGCCGATCCGGACGCGGTCTTCAACACCCTCAACGGCGACTCCAACGTCGCGTTCTTCCGCGAGTACACCAACGCCGGCCTCACCGCCGAGAACACCCCGGTGATCAGCGTGTCGATCGCGGAGGAAGAGGTGCAGGGCATCGGCGCGGCCAATATCGAGGGCCAGCTCACGTCGTGGAACTACTACCAGACCATCGACAGCCCGGAGAACACCTCGTTCGTCGAGGCGTTCAAGGCCAAGTACGGCGAGGACAGGGTCACCTCCGACCCGATGGAGGCGGCGTACACCTCGCTGTTCCTGTGGAAGAACACCGTCGAGAAGGCGGGCAGCTTCGACGTCGCCGAGATCCAGGAGAACGCCGGCGGGGTGAGCTTCGACGCCCCGGAGGGCACCGTGACGATCAACGGGGACAACAACCACATCTCCAAGACGGCGCTCGTCGGGGAGATCCGCCCCGACGGCTTGATCTACGAGGTGTGGAGTTCGGGCGAGCCCATCGAACCGGACCCCTTCCTCGAGGGCTACGACTGGGCCGGAGACCTGTCCGGTAACTGACCTGGTCACTAGTCCACCACCCCCCGCGGCGGCCCCGGCGACTTGGGCCGCCGCGGGGGGTGAATGCAGGAGAAAGGAGCCGGTGTGGACGTCATCATCGGTCAACTCGCGACAGGATTGAGCATCGGTTCCATCCTTCTGCTCGCCGCGCTCGGACTGTCCCTGACCTTCGGGCAGATGGGCGTCATCAACATGGCGCACGGCGAGTTCATCATGGCCGGGTGCTACACGGCCTACGTCATCCAGCAGTTCGTCGCCGCCTCCGGGGCGGGTCTGGCGATCTCCCTGGTGGCAGGCTTCGTGGTGGGCGGGATCCTCGGGGTGATCCTCGAGGTGCTGCTCATCAGACGGTTGTACGCCCGACCGCTCGACACGCTGCTCGTGACCTTCGGCGTCGGGCTGATCCTCCAGCAGGTCGCGCGCGACATCTGGGGCGCGCCCGCCGTCAACGTCGAGGTGCCCGAGTTCCTGCGCGGAAACATGGTCCTGCTCGGGGCGTCCGTCCCGTACACCCGCGTCTTCATCTTCCTCCTGGCCGTCGCGTGTGTCGCCGCACTGATGGCCGCGATGCGGTTCACCCCGATGGGGCGTCGCATCCGGGCGGTCACACTCAACCGTGATCTCGCCGAGAGTTCCGGGATCAACTCCCGCCGCAGCGACCTGACCACGTTCTTCATCGGGTCCGGACTGGCCGGCGTGGCGGGCGTGGCGTTGACCCTGATCGGGTCGACGAGCCCCACCATCGGGCAGTCGTACCTCATCGACGCCTTCCTCGTGGTGGTCGTCGGGGGCCTCGGTCAGCTGCGGGGCGCGGTCATCGCCGCCTTCGCCCTGGGGATCCTCAACTCGTTCTTCGAATACTCCACGACCGCGTCCGTGGCGAAGGTGCTCGTCTTCGTGACGATCATCGTCTTCCTCCAGATCCGCCCGCAGGGGCTGTTCGCCGTCAAGACCAGGAGCCTGGCATGACCGACACCGCCACCATCGGCACCACCGCCGGGGGCCCGGCCGATCCCGCGGCGGGACGTCGGTTCCGTCCGCCTCGTCTACCTCTGCCCGGTGCGCTGACCACCGAGGGAGAACGTCCCCGCTGGGTGTTCTGGGCGGCGCTCGCCGTCGCCGCGATCCTCATCTTCGGCGTCGCCCCACTTTTGCTCAGCGAGTTCCGACTCAACCTGTTGGCCAAGTTCTTCTGCTTCGGCATCGTCGCCAGCGGCATCGGGCTGGCGTGGGGGCGGGGCGGGATGCTCACCCTGGGCCAGGGCGTCTACTTCGGCGTCGGCGCGTACGCCATGGCGATGTACCTCAAGCTCGCCGACGCCCGCGATCGCGGTGGGCCCGACGCCCTGCCGGACTTCATGCAGATCGCCGGGATGCGGTCGCTGCCCGGGTACTGGGAGCCGTTCGCCTCGCCGGTGTTCGCCCTCGCGGTGATCCTGCTCCTGCCGCCCCTGCTGGCCTTCGGGTTCGGATACCTGGTGTTCAACCGCAAGGTCAAGGGCGCCTACTTCGCGATCCTGTCCCAGGCACTCGCGGCAGCCGCCGCGATCTTCCTGGTCAGCCGCCCCGAGCTCGGCGGCTCCAACGGCCTCAACCGGTTCACCGGCTTCTTCGGCTTCGCCCTGTCGGACCCGGCGAACCGTCAGATGTTGTACTTCATCACCGGTGGCGCGCTCATCGGGGTGGTGTTGCTGGTCCGGCAGTTCATGCAGTCGCGCTTCGGTGAGCTGCTCGTCGCCGTCCGCGACCAGGAGGAGCGGGTCAGGTTCCTGGGCTACGACCCCGCCCTGGTCAAATCCCTGGCCTACGCGGTCGCCGCCTTCGCGGCCGGGATCGCCGGTGCGCTGTTCGTCCCGATCGTCGGGATCATCTCGCCCTCGGCGATCGGCATCGCCCCGTCGATCGCGTTCCTCATCGGTGTCGCGATCGGTGGCCGGGCCACGTTGCTCGGCCCGGTCCTCGGGGCGATCGGTGTGGCCTGGGCGCAGACGACCTTCTCCGAGGCCTACCCGTCGCAGTGGACCTACCTGCAGGGCGTGCTCTTCATCGTCGTCGTGGGCTTCCTGCCCGGCGGCCTGGCCAGCCTGTTCGTCATCCGCCGGCGTCGCGCATCCACCGAGTCGGGCCGCGCGACCCCCGCCGGCACCGGATCCACCACCACAGAGGAGACCTCATGACCCCCACGGCTGTGGCCACCGGCGCGCGGACGGGACGGACCTACCTGGAGGTCCGCGGTCTCACCGTGACGTTCGACGGCTTCCGCGCGGTCGACGGTGTGGACCTGACCCTGATCCAGGGTGATCTCAAGTTCCTCATCGGGCCCAACGGAGCGGGCAAGACCACTGTCGTCGACGCGATCACCGGACTCGTCCCGGCGACGGGGACGGTCGACAAGACCGGGCAGCCGGTCCTGGGGATGAAGACGCACAAGATCGCCCGCATGGGGATCGGCCGGACCTTCCAGACGGCCAGCATCTTCGAGGACCTCACCGTGGAGCAGAACCTGGACATCGCGGCCGGCTCCGGTCGGGGATGGCTGACCCTGCTCCGCCGCCGCCGGGGACGCGCGACGGTGGTCGCCGAGGCCCTGGAGACGATCGGCCTCGAGCACCTGGCCAGCACAAAAGCCGGGGTGTTGGCCCACGGGCAGAAGCAGTGGCTGGAGATCGGCATGCTGCTCGTCCAGGATTCCGATGTGATGCTCCTCGACGAGCCCGTCGCAGGCATGGGGGCGGAGGAGCGCAAGGCCACCGGCGAACTGCTGAGGCGCATCGCCGCCGAACGCACGGTGGTGGTGGTGGAGCACGACATGGACTTCATGCGCGACTTCGCCACCTCGGTCACCGTCCTGGCGGCCGGGAAGGTCCTCGCCGAGGGCACGGTGGCCGAGATCCAGGCCGACCCCAATGTCCAGCAGGTGTACCTGGGCACCGCGGCCGCCACCGGCACCGAACTGGAAACCGGCACCGAACCCGAGAGGGAGTCAGACCGATGAGCGCACTACTGCAGATGTCGGGCGTCTGCGCCGGGTACGGCGGGTCCGAGGTGCTCCACGGGGTGGACCTGGAGGTCCCCGCCGGGGGCGTGGCCGCGGTGCTCGGGCACAACGGCGCGGGCAAGACGACCCTGCTGCGGGCGGCCGTCGGCCTGCTGCCGTGCAAGGCCGGTCGGATCACCTTCGACGGCCGGGACATCACCGGACTCAAGCCCCACGCCCGCGTGGCGATGGGCATCGGGTACGTACCCCAGGGCCAGCAGTCGTTCACGCAGCTCACGACCGCCGAGAACCTGAGGGTCGTGGCTGACGGCCGCAAGCGGGGCAAGGCGCTCATCGACGAGTCCCTGGACCTGTTCCCCGCGTTGAAGGACCTGCTGGACCGGAAGGCCGGGCTGCTCTCGGGCGGGCAGCGCCAGCAGTTGGCCATCGCGCGGGCGCTCATCACCGAACCGCGACTGCTGGTGCTGGACGAGCCGACCGAGGGTATCCAGCCCAATGTCGTTGCCGAGATCGAGCGGATCATCGTGGACCTGGCGTCCCGTGGTGATCTGTCGGTGCTGTTGGTCGAGCAGCACGTCGGGTTCTCGCTGCGGGCCTCGGACGTCTTCTACGTGGTGGAGTCGGGGCGGGTGACCCACTCGGGCGCCTCCGACGACACCGCCGCCCACGAGGTCACCGAGGCGCTGGCGATCTGATCCGGGCGGGCCCGTCTCACGCGGGCGCGGGCCGGGCCAGGCCCCCCGCGAGCCAGTCCACGAGGTCGGCCACGTACTCCCGGTGGGGTGGGGCGGAGTCCGGGGGATCGCAGGCCCGCACCGCGAGTTCGGCGGTGAGCATCACGATGAGCTGCCGGACCCGGTGGCCGGCGAGGTCCCGTCCGCAGCGGGCGGTGGCGGCGGACACGAGCATCTCGAGCTGGTCATGCAGTGCGGTGCCGGCGACCGGTCGGTCGGTCAGGGTGCGGTCGACCTCGGCGAGCGCCCCGACCTGGGCGATCACCCGGAGGGTGCACCGGCCCTCGTCGTCGTCCAGCAGGTCCGCCAGCGGCGACACCACCGCCCGGACGATCTCCGCCAGGTCGGGGGCCGATGACGGGGCCGACGACGCCCACCTCTGCAGATCGGCCCGACGTTCGTCCTCCATGCGCAGGACCCCGCGGAGCAGAACGTCCTCCAGCAGGCCCATGCGACCGCCGAAGTGATAGTTGATCGCCGAGTCGTTGCCCTGGCCGGCGTCGCCGACGATGTCGCGGATCCGCGCCGTGCGCCACCCGTCGGAGGCGAAGCGCCGCAGTCCGGCCTGGTACAGGGCCTCTCGGGTGGCGGACGAGCGGGGCCGGGGTGACAGGGAGGTGGAGCGGGGCACCCGCCCGAGTCTAGATCGCCTCTTCCGCTTTTTTAACAGGGAGTGTTAACTGGGTCCATGACCCGCACCGCGCCGCCCGAATCAACACCGCCCGAGTCAGCACCGCCCAGGCCCGGCTTCGATCCGTTCGACCGCGCGCACCTGGCAGATCCGTATCCCGCCTACCGGTGGCTGCGCGAGACCGACCCGGTCCACCACCACCGTGGGGACGGCACCGAGGCGCACCCCGACTTCTGGGCGCTGTCGCGCTACGCCGACGTGGACGCCGCTGTCTGTGACCCGGAGGCGTTCTCCTCGGCCAGTGGCCTGACCTTCTACCGGGACGAGATCGAGACGCTGGGGCTGGCCCCGACCATCGTCATGATGGACCCCCCGGAGCACACCGCGAAGCGGCGATTGCTGGCCAAGGCGTTCTCGCCCAGGCGCGTCGCCGAGACCGAGCCGCTCATCCGCGACTTCGCCCGTGGGCGACTGGCGGAGCTGGCCGGGAAGGACGACGACGACGAGGTGGTCGACCTGCACCGCGAGTTCAGTGCGCAGATCCCCACGCATCTGCTTGCGCACCTGTTCGACCTGCCGGCCGCGGACAGGCCGAGGTTCGGCCCGTGGGTCAGCGCGCTGACGACCCTGCAGGAGGAGGGGTTCCGCCCGGCGGGGCTCGAGGGAGGGGCGGCCACCGCGGTGGCGGAGATGTTCGGATACTTCGGTGAGCTCATCACCGAGCGGCGCGCGGCCCCGGGCGGGGACCTCATCTCGGCGCTGACGCAGGCCGAGGTCGACGGGGAGCGGCTGGACGACTGGGACATCCTCGGGTTCTGCTTCGTGATCGTCGCCGGAGGCAACGACACCACCGGCAACCTCATCTCGCACACCGTCTCGCTCCTGGACGCCCATCCGCAGCAGAGGGGCCTGGTCGTGGCGGACCCGGGACTGATCCCCGGCGCGCTGACCGAATGCTTGCGCTTCGAGTCCAGCGTGCAGGCGCTCGCGCGGACGACCACGCGCGAGGTGACCGTGGGCGGGGTGACGATCCCCGCGGGGGAGAAGGTGATGATGCTCTACGGTTCGGCCAACCGCGACGAGCGCGAGTTCGGACCCACCGCCGAGGAGCTCGACATCCGCCGTGAGACCACCGGGCACCTGGGGTTCGCCCGCGGCCCTCACTTCTGCATCGGCTCGCACTTCGCGCGGCTCCAGGCGCGGATCGCCGTCGAGGAGCTCTACGCGGCCCACCCGTCCGTCACGGTGGACCGGGGCGGGGCCGTGAGGGCGCTCTCTCCGTTCACCAGAGGGTTCCATTCGCTGCCCGCGACGGGGTTCGCCGTTGCGCCGAGCTGACCCGCTCGCCGCGATCATGTCCGCGAGCGCGTCTCGCGACGGGGTTCCGGACAGGGTGTCACGGGTGGGAGGCGGGGTGGGATCCGGGGTTGATCGGCGGTGAGAACCCGCCGCCACAGTGCTCACATAAGAGTAAGGTCACCACGTATAGGCGGATGCGCCGTCTCGGGTGGGTCCGCACACTGCTGCACGAGGACTCATCATGGGAACTTCACACGCCACCCCGTCCGGTCC
>NZ_JADDKI010000508.1:0-2068 GCF_015356725.1 Dietzia sp. SYD-A1 | reverse complement strand
GTCGCCGGTAGCGGGAGTCGGCCTGGTCCACGGGGGCCAGCCTACGACCCCGGCGCGGTCCCCGCGCGCGTCCGGGGTCGGAGAACCCGAGGGGGGAACAGGCCTCGGTCGAGGGCGCGACCCGGCGTACTCCGGCCCCGCGCGGACTCGACGCGTCTCGCCGATGCCGCGGACCGGTATATCGGCGCGATACATCACAGGGTGTACTCTCAGTCACCGTCGCGGAAACCCGCAGGCATGAGTCGTCGACGTGAGGG
Organism: Dietzia sp. SYD-A1; assembly: GCF_015356725.1. Lineage (NCBI taxonomy): Bacteria > Bacillati > Actinomycetota > Actinomycetes > Mycobacteriales > Dietziaceae > Dietzia > Dietzia sp. SYD-A1. Next base: position 1,811 of record NZ_JADDKI010000508.1, on the reverse strand, counting down.
GGTGGAGTGCTCGATCTGGCGATCCTCGGGCTGCTCGACGAGCGCCCCATGCACGGATACGAACTGCGCAAACGCCTCTCCGAGATGCTGGGGACGGTGCGCACCGTGTCCTTCGGTTCGCTCTATCCGACCCTGCGTCGCCTCCGGCACCAGGGGGACATCGTCGAGGACGCGACGGCGGCCACCGCCACGCGTCCACCGGCCACCGCACGACGCGGTCGCAAGACCTACCGCATCACCCCCGTCGGCGAGGCGACGTTGGCCGCCCTGCTCGACTCGCCCGGCGCCTCCTCGTTCACCGACGACGGCTTCGGCGTCCACCTGGCCTTCTTCGACCGCACCCCCGGGCCCGCCCGGGTGCGGCTCCTCGAGGGCCGACGGCGCGTCCTCGAGGAGCGCCGCGAGGGCCAACGGGACGCGGCGACACGCGCCGGCCCGACCGAACTGCGCTACGCCCGGCAACTCACCCTGCTGGGCCTCGAGACCAGCGAGCGCGAGCTGCGCTGGATCAACGAACTCATCCAGACAGAGAACCCATCACAAGGAGAACACCAATGACCGACCAGAAGGTGCGCGTCGCGATCGTCGGCGTCGGCAACTGCGCGTCCTCGCTCGTGCAGGGCGTCGAGTACTACAAGGACGCGGCGATCGACCAGACCGTCCCCGGGCTCATGCACGTGAAATTCGGTGCCTACCACGTCCGCGACGTCGAGTTCGTCGCCGCGTTCGACGTCGACGGCAAGAAGGTCGGGATGGACCTCGCGGAGGCGATCACCGCCTCGGAGAACAACACCCTCGCGCTCTGCGACGTGCCGCCGACCGGCATCACGGTCCAGCGCGGCCCCACCCTCGACGGCCTGGGCAAGTACTACCGTCAGACCATCGAGGAATCCGGCGCCGAGCCCGTGGACGTGGTGCAGGCCCTGCGGGACGCCGAGGTCGACGTGGTGGTCAGCTACCTGCCGGTCGGGTCCGAGGAGGCGGACAAGTTCTACGCGCAGTGCTGCATCGACGCCGGGGTCGCCTTCGTCAACGCCCTTCCCGTCTTCATCGCCTCCGACCCCGAGTGGGCCGAGAAGTTCCGTTCGGCGGGGGTCCCGATCGTCGGCGACGACATCAAGTCGCAGGTCGGCGCGACCATCACCCACCGGGTGATGGCCAAGCTGTTCGAGGACCGCGGCGTCGCGCTGGACCGGACGTACCAGCTCAACGTGGGCGGCAACATGGACTTCAAGAACATGCTCGAGCGCGAGCGACTGGAGTCCAAGAAGGTCTCCAAGACCCAGGCCGTGACCTCCAACCTCGAGGGCACCCTGGCCGGCAAGATCCACGACCGCAACGTGCACATCGGCCCCTCCGACTACGTGGAGTGGCTCGACGACCGCAAGTGGGCGTACGTTCGCCTCGAGGGACGCGCCTTCGGCGACGCCCCCATCAACCTGGAGTACAAGCTCGAGGTGTGGGACTCGCCCAACTCGGCCGGCATCATCATCGACGCCGTCCGGGCGGCCAAGATCGCCAAGGACCGCGGCATCGGCGGGCCGATCCTGCCGGCGTCGGCGTACCTCATGAAGTCCCCGCCGGAGCAGATGGCCGACGACAAGGCCCGCGCCGAACTCGAGGCCTTCATCATCGGGGCCTGACACACGCAGGAAGAACAGGAACGCATGACTCCCACCGCGACGGATCGCCCGCTCTCGACCACCGGACGTCGCCGTGTCCCGGCCGCCCTCGCATTCGCGATGGCGGCCGGAGTCGCACTCGCCGGCTGTTCGGGTACGGAGGAGGAGATCGCCGCGCCCGCCACACCG
>NZ_JADDKI010000507.1:0-2527 GCF_015356725.1 Dietzia sp. SYD-A1 | reverse complement strand
CCCCCTCGACCGCGCGCCGCCTCCTGCGTCGCCGCGGTGCCACCACCGGGCGGCTCGCCGTGGGCGAGCATCCCGTCGTGCACCCCCGTGAGCACCTCACGCGCGGCGTCGTCGTCGGACCGGTACTTCAGGAGGGCGGCGGCCAGCACCCAGCCGAGCTCCGGGCTGTCCGGTTCCCACACGGACGCGGCCCGCGCCGCGTCCACCACCTCGGAGATCGACGGGGCCTTGCGCAGGGGCATCTCACGCAGTCGGCGCGCCTTGTCCACCACGTCGGCCGCGACCGGTTCCGACACCTCGGGCGCCCGGGACCGGACGATCTCCGTCTCCCTCGCGGCGTCCGGGAAGTCCACGTGGAAGTGCAGGCACCGGCGCTTGAGGGCGCTGGACAGCTCCCGCGTGTCATTGGAGGTGAGCACCACCCAGGGAGTCGTTCGCGCGCGAAAGGTCCCGAGCTCGGGGATCGTCACCTGCTTCTCCGCGAGCACCTCCAACAGCATCGCCTCGAGCGACTCCTCGGTGCGGTCGATCTCGTCGATGAGCAGGACGACCGGGTCCTCGGAGGTGATGGCCTCGAGCAGCGGCCTGGTCACCAGGAAGTCCTCGCCGTGGATCCCCACCTCCATCTCCGCCAGCGCTGCCGAGGCGGCGCCGAGGTCCTCGTGAGCCTGCAGTTCGGCCGTGATCCGGTCCCGGAGCATCTGGACGTGCAGCAGCTGCTTGGCGTAGTCCCACTCGTACAGCGCCCGGGCGTCGTCCAGGCCCTCGTAACACTGCAGCCGGACCAACCGACGCCCGAACGCGGTCGCGAGCGACTTGGCCAGTTCGGTCTTCCCCACACCGGCCGGGCCCTCCAGCAGCAGCGGCCTGTCGAGGACCGTCGCCAGGTGCACGACGGTCGCCAACTCCCGGTCGACGATGTACCCCGTCGCCCGCAGCGCCTCCCGGAGGAGGTCGACGTCGATCGCCGCGTCAGCGGTTCCCGCCTCGTCGGGGCGGTCTGGGATGACACCCATGGTCGGGCCCTTTCCGTCCTCGCCGATCAGTAGGAGCCGGTCATGGCGTGCTCGACCATGGGGATCAGGGACTCGACCGTGGACTCGCGCGGGTTGCCCGGGGTACACGCGTCACCCATCATGTGCTCGGCGATCCTGCGGACGTTCTCCGCGGAGGTGTCGATCCTGTCGCCCTTGCCCTTGTACTTGCCCGTGTCCATCTGGTTCTTCTCGTACAGCCCCGGCGTGATCTGGCTGAAGTTGTCCGGGATGCCGACGTCCTTGGACAACCGGATGGCGGCCTCCACCGCGGCGTCGGCCGCCTGGACGGTCGTCATGTTCCGGGTGTCCACGCCCATCTGCGGGGCGAGTTCGGCGTACCGCTGATAACGGGCCGGCAGGTTGTACTCCCACACCCGGGGCAGCGCGATCGCGTTGTTCAGGCCGTGGTGGGTGTCGTAGTACGCGCTGATCGCGTGGGACATCGAGTGGATCATCCCGAGTCCGCCCGAGTTGAACGCCTGGGTGGCGATGTACTGCGCGTTCATCATCCCGGTGCGCGCGTCGAGGTTGCGCGGGTCGTACACGGCCGTGGTGAGGTTGTCCGCCACGAGCTTGGTCGCGTACAACGCGTTGCCCAGCGAGGGGGCGAAGTCGAGCCGCGACACGTACGGCTCCGAACAGTGCGCGAGGACGTCGAACCCGCAGTACGCGGTGAAGTGCTGGGGGCAGGAGTAGTAGAGGAGCGGGTCGTCCATCGCCAGCGAGACCAGGCTGGCGTCGTCGAACGCGACCCACTTGTGCGGGTGGTCCATGTCCGAGGTGTCGGTGATGACGTACGCCCACGAGGTCTCCGCACCGGTTCCCGCTGTGGTGGACACGGCGATGTGCGGAGGGTTCTCGAAGTTGGTGGACTTGGAGAAGCCCTGGAACTCGTTGATGTCGCGGCCGTCGTGGGCGATCACCACGCGTGCGCCCTTGGCGGCGTCGTGGCTGGAGCCTCCGCCCACCGAGATGATGCCGTCGCACTTCTCGGAGTTGTAGAGCGCCGCGGCGTCCATGACGTTGTAGTCCTTGGGGTTGGACTCGACCTTGTCGAAGACCACGACGTCGAGACCCTGGTACTCGATCTTGCCCTTGAGCTCCTCGATGATCCCCGATCCGCGCAACCCGGTGGTCATGATGAGGACGCGGGTCATCCCCAACTTCTTGGCCTCCACGCCGAGGATGTCGTGCGCCCCCACCCCCAACAGCGCCTTGGGGAGCGGGTGGAACTCCTTGATCGGCATGTCCCAGATCTGATTCAGTTCGATCGCCATCGTGCGCCTCCTGCTCGAGCGATCCCCACCAGCGGCGGGGCGGTGTGTGTGACACCGATCACTCTTGCCCGGCGAGCGACCCTGCCGGAACACCTCGCGCGACGTTCTGGCCACCCGGCACCCCGGGGACGGCCCGATCGGCACCGACCGACCTACCCGAGCGGAGAGGCGGCCGGGGCCCGGCGGCACGGGCGGCCCGGAAACCCCTCAGGC
>NZ_JADDKI010000506.1:0-958 GCF_015356725.1 Dietzia sp. SYD-A1 | reverse complement strand
CCGCGGCGGACGAGGATGCCGTGGACGATGGCGATGCCGCGGACGACGACGCCGCGGTGGACGAGGACGTGGACGACGCCGCGTCCTGCGCCGGGGCGAGCACCCCCTGGATCACCGAGACCGCGTCCTCGGGGGTGGCGGCCGCGCGGAGCGCGTCCACGAACTCCGCGCGCACCAGGTTGCGGGCGAGGGTGGCCAGGATCTTCAGGTGCTCCTTGCCGCCGCCGGCCGGGGCACCGATCATCAGCACCAGGTCGGCGGGGCCGTCCTTGGCGCCGAAGTCGACCGGAGGGTCGAGGCGGGCGAATCCCAGACTGGGCTCGGCCACGGCCTCGGACTTGCAGTGCGGGATGGCGATCCCGCCCTTCATCCCGGTGGCCGCCTTGCCCTCGCGGGCCATCAGGTCGGACACCAGCGCGTCGAGGTCGTCCGCGCGGCCCGCGTCGACGAGCGCCCCGGCCAGCGCCCGGATCACCTCGTCCTTGCTGCTGCCGAGATCGGCGTCGAGCCGCACCGCGGCGGTCTCGATGATCGGGTGGCTCATGGCCTTCCTCCGTGTTTTCTCATGAATCTTCTGCTCGGGGGTGTGTCGATGGGGTCGAAGGTGCGGTCGGGGTCAGTCGAGTCGGCGGACGGTCGCCCGGAACGTGTCCGGGTCCAGCCCGAGGGGGAGGCCGGTGCCGGGGAGGGACGCGGCCACGCTGCCGTGGGACACGGCCCATGCCAGCCGCTCCTCCGGAGGGAGCCCGCGGGCGTCGGCCAGGAGATATCCGGCGAGCGCGGAGTCGCCGGCCCCGACCGTGGATCGGACGCGCACGGGCGGGGTGGACGCGAACCACGCCTCACCGTCGCCGTCGCCGCCCTCGCCGTCGTCGACCAGCACCGCTCCGGCGCCGCCCAGGGTGACCAGCACGGTTCCCACGCCCGCGGCGCGCAGCGTCCGGGCGGTCTCCACGAC
>NZ_JADDKI010000505.1:0-1074 GCF_015356725.1 Dietzia sp. SYD-A1 | reverse complement strand
CCGGAGCAGGCGCCGTGAGCGCCGTCGCGCCCGCACCGGGGCGTCCCGCAGACGGGCCGCGGGAGTGTCCGACCGGTACCGCGCCACGGGCTCTCCTGATTCTGACCGGACCGGTGGTGGCCGGTGCGCCGAATTGACGGAGTCGACAGTAGCCGTCGGAGATGTCGGGGTGGTCTGCCACGATAGGCGGACACCGGCCGACACGGGCGGCCCGACGAGACCGGGGACGGGGGGACATGAGCGGGTGGGTGGTGGTGGACGTCGAGACGTCCGGGATGAGACCGTCCGTCGACCGGGTGCTGTCGGTGGCGGCGGTGGTGATCGACGACGACGGCGAGGTGCTCGAGGAGTTCGTGACCCTGCTGAACCCGGGTGTCGACCCGGGGCCGGTCCACGTGCACGGCCTCACCCCGGCCCTGCTCGCGGGCAAACCGCGCTACGCCGACGTGGCCGCGGACCTGGCGCGGGTGCTAGACGGCCGGACGGTGGTGGCCCACAACGCCACGTTCGACGCGTCCTTTCTGGCCTCGGAGGCGCGGCGGGCCGGACTCGAGCCCCCGCTGGAGCAGTTCCTGTGCACGCTGGACTTCGCGGGCCGGCTCCATCTGTCCACCGCCGACCTCAAGCTGGTCACGCTCGCCGCGCACTTCGGCGTGGAGCAGCGGGCCGCGCACGACGCCCATGACGACGCGCTGGTGCTGGCCGGGGTGTTCGCGGGGATGCTGCAGGTCGCCGCGGCCAAGGCCGTGCAGCCGACGGTGCGGCGCCTCGACGGGATGGTGGCGGATCCGGAGACGGGCTTCCTCGTCTCCCGCGTGTGGGCCGAGGCCCTGGCCGCGCCCAGGCTCTGGCGGCCGGCCGGACGGCTGAAGCGAGGCGGCGGGCTGGTGCAGGGGATGGAGGTGGTCTTCACCCAGGACGTCGACCGCGACCCGGAGGAGATCGCCGGCCTCGTCGTCGACGCAGGTCTCTACCTGGCCGACCGCATCTCCTCCCGGACCTCGCTGGCCGTGTGCGACGCGCCCGGCGCGGTCCGGGGCCGCGCCGCCTTCGCCCGCAAGAAGGGGCTCGAAC
>NZ_JADDKI010000504.1:0-1906 GCF_015356725.1 Dietzia sp. SYD-A1 | reverse complement strand
CCCCAAGGGTTTGTCCGAGCCGACGCTGAACGCGGTCCTGGCCGCACTGGACGACGGCGCCGGACACTCGGCCGCCGAGGTCGCGCGCGCGAGTGGCGCCTCCCGCGCGACTGTGCGCCGCTATCTCGATCATCTGCACCGCAACGGCGCCGTCGACGTCTCGCACCGGTACGGGGGCCGAGGCCGGCCGGAGTTGCTCTACCGGATCGTCGTGTCCTGACGGGCGCTCACACCCCGAACGTGGACCTGGGATACCCGGCCTCTACGTCTGTGACGACGTTGACCAGGTACGGCACCCCGCTGGCGAACGCGCGGTCGAGAGCCGGGCCGATCTGCGCGGGATCGGTGACCATCTCTCCCGCCCCACCGAGTGCTCTGACCACCTCGTCGTACCGGGTGCGGGGCGCGAGGTCGGCGATCACGTCGTAGCCGTACAGCATCTGCATCGGCCCCTTCTCCAACCCCCACGCGCCGTTGTTGCCCATCACCATCACCACGGGCAGGTGGTGACGGACCAGGGTGTCCACGTCGACAAGAGAGAATCCGGCGGCACCGTCGCCGAGCAGCAGGACCACCTGGCTGGACGGCCGGGCGATCCGGGCGGCGATCGCGGCGCCCAGGCCCGCGCCGAGGCAGCCGAACGGCCCCGGGTCCAGCCAGTTCCCGGGTCGGGCGGGTTCGATGAACTTGCCGGCGAAGGAGACGAAGTCGCCGCCGTCGCCGATCACGACGGCGTCCTCGGCCAGTCGCGGTAGCAGCTCTCCGTAGATTCGCGCGGGGTGGATCGGATCGGCGCTCGCACCGAACAGCTCGAGGTCGGCGGCGTGGGTGGCGTCGGCCTTCTCGCGCAACGACCGTGCCCACGCGCTCCAGTCCGGCCTCCCCGGTCGACGGTGGACCGCCTCGGTCAGTGCGTCCATCACCAGGCCCAGGTCGCCGGCCGTGGCGACGGCGGGGTCCGCGTGTCTACTGAGCTGGCCCTGGGAATCGGCGATGTGCACGACCGTCGCGGGCTCGGCCCCGTCCTTCCCTCCGAACACGCCATAGCCCAGGCGGAAGTCCAGTGGGGTCCCCACCACCACGACGAGGTCGGCGTTCCCGAAGGCCAGTCCGCGCGCCTTGGACACCAGGAGGGGGTGCCCCGCGGGGAGGATCCCCCGGCCCATGCCGTTGGGGATCGCGGGCAGTCCGAGAGTGTCCACGCAGCGCAGCGCAGCGAGCTCGGCGCCGTCCGCCCAGACGTCGGAGCCCACCACGAGGACGGGCCGCCGCGCGCCCACCACCAGGTCGGCGATCCGGTCGACCGCGTCGGTGTCGGGGGAGCGGTCCGGGGTGGGCCCGGAACCCGGTCCCGGTCGAACGGACTCGCACTGGTCGAAGAAGTGGTCCATGTGGACGTCCAGGAACGCCGGCCCACGATGGGCGGAGCGTGCGGCCGTGAAGGCGCGGTGGGTGGCGCCCGCGATGTCGGTGGTGTCGCGGGCCGTCTCGGCGGACACCGTCACCGACCGCACCAGTGGGACGTGGTCGAACTCCTGGAGGCTGCCGGTTCCCCAGCGGCCCGCGGGTGCGCGACCGCCCAGCACCACCATGGGGGCGCCGGAGAACGACGCCTGGGAGATCGCGCTGATCCCGTTGGTGACGCCCGGGCCGGCGGTGAGCACCGCCAGGCCGGGGGAGCGGGTGAGCTTGCCGGTGGCCTCGGCGGCGAACGCCGCGGTCTGCTCGTGCCGGACGTCGAGCAACGAGATCCCGTGATCCTCCTTCTCCGCCGCGTCGTACATGGGGAAGACGTGCGCTCCGGAGAGCGTGAACATCGTCCGCACGCCGTGGGCCGCGGCGACGGCGGTGGCGTGGGAGCCGCCGTGGCCCGCCACCGGGCCGGGTCCCTCGGGGCCTCCACCCG
>NZ_JADDKI010000503.1:0-2139 GCF_015356725.1 Dietzia sp. SYD-A1 | reverse complement strand
CCCATGAGCACCACGCCCACCCCCGCCCGGACCGCGCCGAAGCAGAACCGCCGCAAGAAGGCCCGGGCCATCATGGCCTCGGGTCTGGTGCTGGGCGTCGGCGCCGCCGTGACGCTGGCGGCCTGGTCGGACACCGCGTGGGGCGTGAGCGAGTTCGGCACCACGGGCAGCGACTTCAACATCCAGGCCCACTTCAACGCCGCCGAGGGGTGGAACGAGTTCGTGACCAAGGACAAGGCCGGCACCATGCAGTTCGGGCCCGCCTCCAAGGCGCTCGTCCCGGGCGTGCCCGTCTACCAGCTGGTGGGCCTGCGGGAGAACAAGGGCAACCTCGGCGCCAACGTCACGATCTCGCAGCAGAGCGTCGCCACCAACGCCCTGACCAGCAAGGTCGCCGTCTCGATCGCCGAGCTCGGTGGTGGCTCCACCCCGCCGTCCACCTGCTCGTCGGCCGCCACCAACTTCACGACGGTGGGCACGCTCGCCGCTCCCACGACCCGCACCACGCGGGTGGAGAAGAACGCCTACACGTGGCTGTGCTTCCGCGCGCAGCTCGACGGCAGCGCGGGCCTGGACTCGGCCGGCATCGCGCCCGCCCCCGTGTACTGGACCTTCGACGCCCAGAGCGACGACGCCTGACCGCACGGCGACCTTCTGACCTGAGACCGGCCGACGACACGCGAGAGATGACAGCCATGCAGAGCGCAACGAGTGCCCCCCACGGCAGCGCCCCGGTCCGTCCCGCGGGAGCGCACCGCGCACCCGGTCGGTCGGTCGGCTCCTACCTCGCCGGCGGGTTGGCCAACCTGCTCGCCGCGGGTGGCGTGGTGGCGGTCGGGCTCGTGCTCGCGGCGGTGACGATGAACATCACCCTCATCATGTTCAAGACCGGGTCCATGTCCCCCACGATCCCCGCGGGCTCGGTCGCAGTGGTCAAGCAGATCGGTGCGGACGAGATCCGGGTGGGGGACGTGGTCACCGTCGACAGGCCCGGCCGGCTGCCCGTCACCCACCGGGTGATCGAGGTCCACCCGCAGGCGCCGGGTGAGGCGCTCATCCAGATGAAGGGGGACGCGAACCCCAACCCCGACCCGGGGATGTACCGGGTGGAGAGCGTGCGCAAGGTGCTGTGGTCGGTGCCCGGCCTCGCGAACGCGATCGTCTGGGCCGGCAACCCGCTGGTCCTGGGCTCGATCACCCTGCTCGCCGCGGTCGGTGTCCTGTGGACCTTCTGGCCCGGGCGCGACGAGGCCGAAGCGGTGGCCGAGGACGAGGACGACGACGAGGTCGCACGGTGACCGGTCTGCAGCGTCCGGTGCGCGCGCTCGTCGCCATGTTCGGGGCCCTCGCCCTGGTCATGACGACGGCGCTGGCCGTGGGCACCATTCGGCCCACCGAGGCGGCGTGGGCCGACCGGGCGATGGGAGCCGCCGAGTTCGGGGCGAGCCCTGACGGCGGCAGGAACTTCGCCCGGTCCGCCGCCGGCTACGGCGCACTCAAGCCGTGGCTCTCCGGGGCGAGTGCCATCGGTTCGGTCCAGAGAGAGGTCACGCCCTCCACCACCTGGATCGCGCGCTCCGCCAGCCCCAGCAGCTGGAGCACCGAGTCGGTGGGCACCTTCCTGAGCTCGGTGCGGGCCAGCGCCGAGACGCGCACATGCGCCCGGCGCGACAACCGTCAGCCGGACGACTGCCGACCGCTTCCCGATCAACCGGAGGCCGGGGCGGCGGCGAGTCACGCCGTGTCCCAGGTCCGGAACGTCGATGCATCGGCCCTGGCGCTCCTCGTGAGAGTGCCGCTCGTCCGGACCTCGTCGACCCCCATCACCGCCACCGCGTCGTGCACTCCGGGCGAGATCGGGCGAGCCGGGCTCGCGGGAGACCCGGTGACGATCGGCGGCAACCTCTTCGACTCCGGTGATCGTGTCCAGATCCCCGCACCGGGGCGGCAGACCACCTTTGTCAGAGACATCGGCCTGTACACCTACCACGGCGTCCTCCAGCACCATCACGTGGTGTCGGACGGGTACGCGATGTCGCAGCTCCGCCTGTACGTGGAGGCGTCCGGGGATGTCCTGGGGTCGCAGCCCTGGGTCCTGCACATGGTGCTGGCGCACGCCGAATGCGGTGCCTCCCGATC
>NZ_JADDKI010000502.1:0-3664 GCF_015356725.1 Dietzia sp. SYD-A1 | reverse complement strand
GTCCAGGGCGCCGTCGAGGCGGACCGCGCTGCCGTCGGCGGCGGGCACGACAGTGCACCACAGGCCGACCGTGATGCCCATGGGGCCCGCGCCGCGCAGTTCGACCCCGGTCTCGTCGGCCTTCTCGACGGTCCACCGCACCTGGACGGGGATGTCCATGAGAGTCATCTGTTGGACGAGTTGCCCGCCGGTGGTGAGCTTCTCGTCCCGCTCTCCACGCCAGGACAGGTGGAAGGTCAGCCATTCGTGGGTCCGGGTGGTGTCCAGTACCACGTCGAGGATCGCGGCCGGCGGAGCGCTGATCGCGCGCGCGACGTCGACCTGCCGTGCATAGCCGGAGATGCCCTCGGGGGCGGGGACGGTCACGTCTGCAGCGGGCGCCGTCGAACCGATGCCGGGGATGATCCGGGAGGCCAGGTCCGCCAGCGGCGTCACCGCCGTCCGGGCCAGCACAGGAGCCAGGGTGCGGCCGGTGTCGACGAGGCCTTTCACGCGCGATCTCTTGGACATGGATGCCACTTTCCGTCTGGTCAGACTGTTTTGCTGAATCATGCCGATCGGACCGACTCGGTGGCAAGTCGCCGCGGCGGTGGCCCGAGTAATGTCTCGGCCATGGCAGCCCCCCGTCGTCCGAAGCAGGAGCGGTCCGCCGCCACCCGCTCGAAGCTCCTCGAGGCCGCGTACGAGTCGCTGCTCGACCGTGGCTACGGCGCGACGACGGTCGGCGAGGTGCAGAACCGCGCGGGGGTCGCGCGGGGCACGCTGCTGCACCACTTCCCCACGAGGGGCTCGCTCATGGCCGGGGTCGTGGAGGACATCGTCGAACGCCGGCTCCGCGTCCTGACCTCGACGGGCCTCGGCGTCCGGGCTCGCGTGGGAGCCGACGACGGTGCCGACGCCGTCGCAGACCCCGACGCCGGGGCGCGCGACGACGTGCCGTTGGCCACGAGCTGGGACGACGTGGTGGATCTGGTCTGGGAAGAGCTCCAGGGTCCGCCGTTCACGGTGGCCCTCGAGCTCTGGGTGGCCTCCCGGACCGATCCCGAGCTCCGCCGGGCGCTCATCCCTCTCCAGGAACGCATCTTCCGCACGGTGCACCGGAACGTCACGCGGCTGGCGGGGGAGGACCATCCGCGCGCGCCGATGCTGGTGCAGTTCACAATCGACCTGCTCACAGGGGCCCACCTGGCCGGGACCCTGCAGCCCAGGGTCGGCGCCTCGGCCGTGGTCGAGGCCTGGAAGATCGCCGTCCGGGAGCTGGCCCGGACGGACGGGGGACGGGTGCCGGCGCTCCGCTGAGCCGGTCGAGCCGAATCCGTGGAACCGCCGCGGGCGAGGCCGGTACCGCCTAGGTTGGACAGGTGTCTGTTCGCATGTCCGTTGCGACAGGACCCCACCCGGCAACAGCAGGAGACCCACCATGACATCCTCCCTCGACCGCGACGCGTTCCTGATCGGTACCGAGTGGCGCTCACCCGCGACCGACGGCGTCATCGAGGTGGTCAGCCCCCACACCGAGGAGATCGTCGCCCGCGTCCCGGAGGGCTCGGTCGCCGACATCGACGCCGCCGTGGCCGCGGCGCGGGAGGCGTTCGACTCCGGCCCGTGGCCGCGGATGAGCCCCCAGGAGCGGATCGACGTGGTCGCCCGTCTCTCGGCTCTCTACGCCGCGAAGCTGGACGAGATGGCGACCCTGATCTCCACCGAGATGGGGTCACCGATCTCGTTCAGTACGCTCGCCCAGGCCCCTGCGCCCTGGATGCAGATCGAGGCGTTCGTCAGCATCGCCCGGGAGTTCCCGTGGGAGGAGACCCGGCCGGGCGTGCTCGGGGGCGAGGTGCTGGTCCGCCACGAGCCGGTGGGCGTGGTCGCGGCGATCCCGCCGTGGAACGTCCCCCAGTTCACCGTGTTGTCCAAGCTGATCCCGGCGCTGCTCACCGGCTGCACGATCGTGATCAAGCCCGCCCCCGAGACCCCGCTCGACACCTACCTGCTGGGCGAGTTGCTCATCGAGGCCGGGGTGCCGGAGGGCGTGGTGAGCATCGTCGCGGGCGGCCGCGAGGTGGGCGAGCACCTGGTCCGCCACCCCGCGGTCGACAAGGTGGCCTTCACGGGGTCCACCGCGGCGGGCCGGAAGATCGGGGCGATCTGTGGCGAGCAGCTCAAGCGCTGTTCGCTCGAGCTCGGAGGCAAGTCCGCGGCGATCGTGCTGGACGATGCCGACCTCACGAGCGTCGTCGAGGGAATCAAGTTCCTGGGCGTGATGAACTCGGGTCAGGCCTGCGTGGCGCAGACCAGGATCCTGGTGAGCCGCGAGCGGCACGACGAGGTCGCCGGCGCACTCGCGGAGGGGATCGGGTCGATGGTCGTCGGCGATCCGATGGACCCCGACACCCAGATCGGCCCGATGGTGGCGCAGCGGCAGCAGGAACGGGTGTCGTCGTACATCGAGATCGGGCAGCAGGAGGGGGCGAAGCTGCTCACCGGTGGCACCGGCCGCCCGGACGGCCTCGACTCGGGGTGGTACGTCCGACCGACCGTGTTCGCGGGGGTCGACAACTCGATGCGGATCGCCCAGGAGGAGATCTTCGGTCCGGTTCTGTCCGTGATCGCCTACGACGACGTCGACGACGCCGTCCGGATCGCCAACGACTCCGACTACGGTCTGGCGGGAACCGTGTGGACCGCGGACCGGGAGGCGGGGCTGGGCGTCGCGCGTCGGGTCCGCACCGGAACCTACGGGGTCAACACGTACACGATGGACTTCTCGGCCCCGTTCGGCGGCTTCAAGGCATCGGGGGTCGGCCGCGAGTTCGGCCCCGAGGGCCTGGCGCAGTACACCGAGGTCAAGTCCGTCTACCTCGACGCGCCCGCGGTCGACGGCTGATACCGCCGTGGTGGGAGAGAACACGACGCCGCTCGAGGTGCGCGACGCCGACCGCGTCCGCACGTTGACGCTCGCGCGACCGGAGGCGCTCAACGCGTTCGACGAGGCCCTGTACGACGCGCTCACCATCGCGTTGCACGAGGCCTCGAACGATCCCACCGTGGCGGTCGTGCTGCTCACCGGGCAGGGGCGGGCGTTCAGTGCCGGGACCGACCTGGCCGAGATGGCCCAGCGGATCACCGATCCCGACTTCGTCCCCGGCGAGCACGGGTTTCTCGGGTTGATCGACGCCCTGACCGGGTTCGACAAGCCCCTCGTCCTGGCGATCAACGGCCTCGGCCTCGGGATCGGCATGACCGTCATCGGGTTCGCCGACCTGGTATTCATGTCCGAGGACGCCCGTCTCAAGTGCCCGTTCACCAGCCTCGGGGTGGCGCCCGAGGCCGCCTCGAGCTACCTGCTGCCCCGGCTCGTCGGGCGGCAGAACGCGGCGTGGGTGTTGTTGTCCTCGGAGTGGATCAGCGCCGCCGAGGCGCACGAGATGGGCCTGGTGTGGCGGCTGTGCGCCCCCGACGACCTGCTGGGGGTGGCCACCGAGCACGCAACACGGTTGGCGAGGCTGCCCATCTCGAGTCTGCGGGCGGTCAAGCGGACCATGGTCGAGCCGCTGGCCCGCCAGATCGCCGAGGCGCGCGAACGCGAGAACCAGTGCTTCGCCGACCTCATGGGCGGCCCCGCGAACTCCGAGGCCCTGGCCGCGTTCGCCGAGGGCCGGCC
>NZ_JADDKI010000050.1:0-9881 GCF_015356725.1 Dietzia sp. SYD-A1 | reverse complement strand
CACCCGGACCCGCCCCGGCCGGGCCCGGGTGGACTCAACCCGCCGGCGATCGGAGCCGCCGGATGCCACGGCTCACGGCGGCCACGGTGATCGCCGCGGTCGGCGGTCTGGTGATGCTGGCCGGGATCGCGTTCCTCCTGGTGGTCGCGATCCAGGCCGGTCTCTTCCCGCCGATCGCGCGTGTCGTCGCGGCGGCGGTGCTGGCGGTGGTGCTCATCGGGCTCGGGTTGTGGCTGCAGGCCCGGCACGAGGTCACGCCCGAGCGCCCGATCAACCCGGGCGCGTTGGCCCTGGTCGGCACCGGCCTGGCCGCGGCGATGCTCGACGTGATCGCCAGCACCTCGCTCTACCAGTGGATCCCCGTCCCGGCGGCGTACATGTTCGTGGGTGGGTTGGCGCTGGCGGGGATGGCGCTCGCGCAGCGGTGGTCCTCGGCTCTGCTCGCGTGCCTGGTCTCGGCGGGAACGATGCTGCTCTCGCCGTTCATCTCTACCGGCGTGGAGCTGGCGGTGTTCCTCGTGATCCTCGCGATCGCGACCGCGGTGCTCGGCTCGGACCTCGGGATCGCGGTCAGGGTGGTGTGGTCGGTCTTCCCCGCCCCGGTTCTCGTCGGGTACCTCTCGCAGGCGTTCCGTCACGACAGGGGTTCCCAGATCGCGCTCATCGTGGCGGTCCTGGCGTTCGCCGCGGTGGGCGTCGGTATCGCCTGGGTCGATTCCCTGCGTCGCCGCCCGGCTCCGGAGCGGGCGGCCCTCGTCGTCGTCCCCACCGCGGTACCCCTGTTCCTCCTGTCCGGACTGCCCCTCCTCCGGCCGGGATGGCCGGTCGGTCTCGTCCTGGCCGCCGCCTACCTCACGGTCGCGGTGGTCGCCGGACGACGGGCCCAGGAGCCGGGGCCGGTCCTGCTGTCCGCCGTGACGGGTGTCGTGGGCAGCGGTCTGTTGTTCGCCACCTGGGTCGAACTCGGCGGGCGGGAGATGACGAGCCTGGCCCTGACGCTCAGCGCCACCGGGTACCTCGTGGCGGCCGGCCTGTGGCGCCGACGTTGGATGGACTGGGTGGCCGGCGTCGGCGGGTCGATCGCGCTCCTCGTGTACCTGGCGGTCAACCAGCCGTTCTTCGCACTGGACGAGGGGTTGGCGGTCCGCGAGCTCAGCTACTGGGACGTGGTGGCGGCGTTCGCGGCCACCACGCTCGCCGTGGCCGCGACGTGGTGGGGCTCCCGGCTGGCCCCGCACCGGTCCGCCAGGGTGGTGATGGCGGGTGCCGTGGCCGCGCTACTGACCTTCTCGGTCATGGTGGTGGCGGCCGGTGTGGTGATCGGCGACCTCGCCGGCGCGGCGCGTGACGGGTTCCTCGGGGCCCACCTGTTGGTCACGGTCCTGTGGATCAGCTGCGCGGCCTGGTTGATCCTCACCCCGAGCCCCCGGCTCTCGGACGCCCGTCGGATGGGATTCGTCCTGGGATCGCTCGCGCTCGCCAAGTTGCTCTTCCTCGATCTGGCCACGCTCCCCGGGCTGTTCCGGGTGCTGTCCTTCATCGCGGTGGGCGCGGTGATGTTGGCCGTGGCCGTCCGCTACCGCAACGACACGGATCCGTCCGGGAGCGGATCCCCCACGTAGATCCGGAAGGCGCGGGGTTCCGCACCGGCCATGAGGACCTCGACCTCGGGGTGGTCGACCTCGTCCGGGTCGTCCGAGGGCAGGCTCCAGACCACGTCGCCGGAGTCGGTGAGCTCCCTCAGGGCGAGGCGCGTCGCCCGCACCCACGTCACGTGCCGGAGTGCCGGTTCGTCGCGGAGATCGTCCTCGGCCATTCCTTCCCGGAGGTCGACCGTGAGGCGCTCCCCGTCGGGGGCCTCGTACGCGGTGCAGACGTGATCCACGAGGACGGACAGTGGCCACGACGGGCCCGAGCCGAGCAGATCGACGATGATCATCCGCGCATCGCCGACCTGGCAGGCCGTCGGTGTGGTGAGGACGTGGAGCCTGTCGGCAACGTCCTCCGAGATCTCGATGAACTGAACGGTCATGGTGAACCCCTGTTCCGGCGAGGCGGTCCACGGCGGGTCTCGCGCCGCGGCGAGGGCCGTCTCGACTGTGACGTAGATCATACAATATGCCGGTGGCCAACAAGTCTCGGCCAGATGACGATCGCGGAAACCGGCAGGCGGCGTCCCGGCGCGACCGCGGGTCGGTGGATAGGGTCACAGGCGTGAGCATCACGTCGACCGGGCCCGCCACCGACACCACCGTGGGGCGGTCCGACCCCTTCACGCTGACCTACACCGGGTTCGATTCCGGCGAGGAGGGACTTCGCGAGACACTCACCTCCACCGGCAACGGCTACCTCTGCACACGCGGCGCCGCCGAATGGGAGGAGGCCGACGGGGTCCACTACCCCGGGACGTACGTGCACGGTCTGTACAACCGCGCGACCACCATGCTCGGCGGGGTCCCGGTGCACAACGAGGACCTGGTCAACCTGCCCAACTGGCTGCCGATGAAGCTCCGGATCGGCGGTGCGGAGGTGCTGCGGCTCGCCGAGGTGGAGATCCTCGACTACGGGCACGAACTCGACCTCCGGTCGGCGACGCTGACCAGGCGCCTCCGGTTCCGGGACAAGGAGGGTCGCGAGACCGAGCTGGTCAGCCGGCGGTTCGTCTCGATGGCCGCGATGCACCACGCCTACATCGAGTGGACGATCACCCCTGTCAACTGGTCGGGGGAGGCGGAGGTGGTCACCGCGATCGACGGCCGGGTCACCAATGCCGGCGTGCCCCGCTACCGCCAGCTCGAGAGCGACCACCTGCGACCGGGGAGCACGCTCTTCCCCGCGCCGGAGGTGATCGCCCTCAAGGCCCACACCCGTCAGTCCGAGGTCGCGGTCAGCCTGGCCGCACGGACCCTCGTCCTCGTGGCCGACGAGCGGATCGACGTCCCGCGGACGGACTTCCGGACCCCCGACTACATCCAGCAGACGCTGTGCCTGGACCTTGAGCGCGGGGTTCCGGTCACGATCGAGAAGTCTGTCGCACTGTTCACCTCCCGAGACCCGGCCACCGGGAACACCATGACGCGCGCGCACCGATCAGTGAGCCGCGCCCGGCCATTCGACGCGGCCCACGCCCACCACTGTCAGGCATGGGGCCGGCTGTGGCAGGCGTGTGACATGAAGGTGTTCGGCGACGACGAGGCCCAGCATCTGCTCCGGGTCCACATCAGCCATATCCTGCAGACCTGCTCGCACCACACCGCGGACCTCGACGCGGGGGTGCCCGCCCGTGGGATCAACGGGGAGGCCTATCGCGGCCATATCTTCTGGGATGAGTTGTTCGTCTTCCCCTTCCTGACCTTCCGCACCCCGGAGGTCACCCGGGGTCTGCTGATGTACCGCTATCGCCGACTGTCGGAGGCCCGCGCGGCCGCGGAGGCATCCGGGTACGAGGGCTTCATGTTCCCGTGGCAGAGCGGGTCGCTGGGGACCGAGGAGACCCAGGAGGTACACCTCAACCCGCTGTCCGGACGGTGGGACGAGGACCTCTCGCACAACCAGCGACACGTGAGCGCGGCCATCTTCTACAACGTCTGGCAGTACGTCACCCTCACCGAGGACACGATGTTCCTCGAGTTCCGCGGTGCGGAGATGATGCTCGGCATCGCCCGTTTCTGGTCCTCGATAGCCCACTACTCACCAGAGCGGGACCGCTACGAGATCCACGGGGTGATGGGGCCGGACGAGTACCACGAGAAGTACCCCGGGGCGTCGGAGGCGGGTCTGCGCAACAACGCCTACACCAATGTGTTCGTGGCGTGGATCTGCGACGTCGCCGCGAGCCTGCTCGACCTCCTCCCCGAGCCCCGGGCCGAGGAGGTGCGCGCCCGACTCGAACTGCGCGAGGAGGAGGTCACGCGGTGGAAGGACATGAGCCGCAAGATGTTCGTCCCGTTCCACGACGGGGTCATCAGCCAGTTCGAGGGGTACGAGGACCTCGAGGAGTTGGACTGGGACTCCTACCGCGCCCAGTACGGCGACATCCAGCGGCTGGACCGGATCCTCAAGGCCGAGGGGGACACCCCTGACCGGTACAAGCTGGCGAAGCAGGCCGACGCCGTGATGCTGTTCTTCCTCTTCAGCGACTCCGAACTCAGGCGCGTCGTCCGGCGGCTCGGATACGACTTCCCGAGCGATGCCGCCCAGCGCACCATCGAGTACTACGACCGACGGACCTCCCACGGATCGACGCTGTCCTACATCACGCACGCGGGAGTGCTCGCCCGCTTCGACCCGGACGCCTCCTGGGAGAGGTTCAAGGTGGCCCTGGGTAGCGACGTCAACGACATCCAGGGCGGAACCACGCGTGAGGGGATCCACATGGGGGTCATGTCCGGGACCGTCGATCTGGTCCAACGGTTCTACGCGGGTATGCGGGTCAGCGGCGGGATGTTGCGACTCGACCCCAACCTGCCCAGCGGCATAGACGGGGTGTCCTTCAACATGACCTACCTGCGGTCACCGCTGACGGTGACGGTGATGAGGGATCGCGTCACCGTCCACCACCGCGACGGGGTGATCGACGCGACCCCCGTGCGGGTTCGGGTCGGCCGGCAGGAACGGATGGTCGCGGTGGGCGGCGAGGAGACGTTCACTCTGACGTGAGGTCCGACAGATCCGATGTGACGCCCTGCCGGGACCGTCGACGCTCCTCCCTCTCCCGGTGGCGTGCGGCGTGGCGTTCCCTCTCACGCTCCGTCTCGACCGCGTGATCGTAGGGGTTGCCACGGAAGCGATGGACCGAGTAGGCGATCAGTACCAGGCCGATGAGTCCGGAGGCGATCAGGCTCCCGCCGGTACCCCAACCGCCGATGAACCACCAGGCCGGGTCGAACGGCCACCACCGGGGCGCCGGGGGATGCTGTCCCCAGTAGATCCCCAGCCCGACCAGCCACGCCACGCCGAGCACCGACGCCGCGATCCTCGGCCAGGTCTGCACCCCGCGGGACGCACCCTCGAGCGCGACGCGCTTGACGGGGTCGACCCGCTTCTCGATCCACTCGTACTGCTGGGAGAGCACCACCATTCCCGCGAAGAGCGTGAGCAGCCCGGGGCCGGGCAGGAACAGGGCCGCGATTCCCAGCACGACGAGGGTCCACCCGAGTGTCTCGAGGGCGAGGCGCTTGGCCGCGACGTAACCGAGTCTTCTCACCCGACCATGGTGGCAGAGATGCGCGGCGTGGGTACGGCTGCGCGCTCAGGCCGGAACGGGTGAACCGAACGCGCGTGCAGCACGCACGCCTGCCTCGAGGTCGACCTCCGGCCACCCGTCGGGGGAGTGCAGGACGGCCGCCAGTTCGGGCGAGTCCAGCCGCGCACCGGCCGCCAGGAGCGCGTCGACCGCTCCGGTTCCCGGGGCGTCGAGCAGGGTGTCGTCGGCGAGGTCGTCGATGATGTCCCGCACGGCCGCCGCGGTCACCGGAAAGATCTCCGGGTCGAACCCGTCGTCGGTCGGCTGGTCCAGCCGCCACCACGTCTCCCCGTCCCAGCCGTACAGGAAGCCCAGGTAGAGGCCGGCGGACCGGGCGTGCTCGACTCCGCGACGCCACCACCCCGGGGCGTCGCCGACGAGGTCCGTCCCCGTCTCGCCGGTGCGTCCGCTGCCCTCGGTGAGGGAGAACTCGTGGTGCCAGCCGACGAGGAGCGCACGCCCCTCGCCGGGCCGGACGAGCGCCATCCACATCCCCTCGGCGCCGGCCCAGTGCAGCGCCGCCGGCGTGGGCGCGAAGTGCTCCAGTCCCACCGCGGCGCGGACGGCGGAGTCCACGGCGAGGAGGGAGGCGATGTCGTCAGGCGTCGAGTCCAGGTCCACCGGCAGCAGTGCCATGCCGGTCACATTAGGCCACCCCGGGGGCCCGGTCGATTGCCCGTCGGTGAACACTCGGCGACCACGGGGGTCCGGTGGGCCCCGTCGAGCCGATCCGTGCAGCCGGCGGGCGGACGCCCGCACCGCGTCTCCGCCGCGCGTTCACGCCCGCGACATCTCAACGGCGCGTTCCCGTTTCCATCGGCCCCTAGCGTCTGAACCCGCGCGCCGGACGGGCCGGCCGCGGGGAGAGGACACCGGAACAATGGCAACCACCAGCATCGATCGTCGTCGATTCCTCGCCGGCGCGGCAGCTCTCGGCGCGGGGGTGTACGTCGCGGGTAACCTCACCGGGACCTTCACCGGCTCCGGCGCGATCGCCGGCGCCACGGGCGTCGGGACCGAGGGGTACGGGGACCTGGTGCCGGACCCGAACGGTCTGCTCGATCTGCCGGAGGGCTTCACGTACACCGTGGTCTCGCACGCGGGCGAGACCACCATGGAGGGTGGCGCCGCGTCCCCGTCCGATCCCGACGGCGCCGGGTACTTCCCGGCCTCCGGCCCCCTCGGTTCTCTATCAGGAGCACTGGGCTCGGTCGGTGACCTCGTGGGCGGGGGTGGCGGCTTCCTCGTCCTCAACCACGAGATCGGCGGCAGCGAACCGCATGTCGTTCCGGTGACCGACGGGCTCACGTTCGACGACCAGGCGGGTGGGGGATGCACGGTGATCGCCGTCGACTCCCGGGGCGAACGCAGGTCGCAGTACGTCGGCGTGGCCGGCACGGTGAACAACTGCGCGGGCGGCGTCACCCCGTGGGGCACGTGGCTCACCTGCGAGGAGACCGAACTCCGGGCCGGTGGACGCTCGCTCCAGGGCAGAACAGCCTCACTGGACCACGGCTGGGTCTTCGAGGTCTCGCCGGACACCGCGCTCAACCGGGCCCAGGCCACGGTGCCTCTGAAGTTCCTCGGGCGGTTCGCCCACGAGGCCGTCGCGGTGCACCCCACGAGCGGCGTCATCTACCTCACCGAGGACGCGGGCAGTCCCAACGGCCACGTGTACCGCTGGACTCCTCCGCCGGGGTTCCAGCCGGGTACGGGCTCGCTCGCGGAGCTCGCCCGCTCCGAGGGCGGCGACACGGCCGGCACCTTCGAGATGATGCGATGCGTCTCCGGCGGCGCTCACGTACCGGACCTGTCGGTGGCCACCACGGTCGGCACGACCTACCAGGTCGAGTGGGTGGACGTTCCGGGTCGCGACCGACTCGCGGAGACCACCTCGATCCGCAAGCAGTCCTACGCCGACCGCGGCACCCGCTCGCGCAAACTCGAGGGCGCGTGGTGGAAGGAGGGCGCGTACGTCGTGGCCTCCTTCGCCCGGATGGGCGACGGTTCGGCGGCCGAGCACGACGGGCAGGTCTGGCGCATCGCGCCGGACGGTGCGTCCATCACCCTGTACTCCGTCTTCGGCAGGAACCCGGACCCGTCCGTCGACCTCGCGGACGGCGGGGGCTTCGACGGCCCGGACAACATCACGGTCTCCCCCCACGGCGGCGTCGTGGTGTCCGAGGACGGTTCCGGGATCCAGCACGTCGTCGGCGTCGACGACCGAGGCCGGGCGTACCCCATCGCCCGCAACCGCGTGAGCGACTCGGAGTTCGCCGGCCCGGTGTTCAACGAGGACGGCTCGGTGATGTTCGTGTCGATCCAGGGCGACGGCTACACGTTCGCGGTGACAGGTCCCTGGGAGCGTCTCGCCGGCGCCGCCGGGGCCGGCACCGGTTCGCTCGGCAGCGCGGGGCTGGGAGCCTGACACCCCTCGCCCGGCGCGAGCCGGCGTGTTCGGCGGTCCGGCTGCGGCGCCCCCTGTCGACTCCTACGGTGTCACCATGGACAGTGTGACCACAGACGACCTGACCACAGGCGACGGAGTTCCGCCCGGCCCGCGGCTGCCCGGCCTGGTGCAGGCGCTGCTCACGCTCTCGGCCCCCGCCGCCGTCTTCCCGGCGGCCGCCAGACGGTACGGCGTGCCGTTCAGGCTCGACCTGCTGCCCAGGGGGCGGACGGTGGTCGCCGTCGCCGATCCGGCCCAGGTCAAGGACGTCTTCGCCGGCTCGCCCTCGGTGTTCCACGCGGGCAAGGGCAACGAACTCCTGCGGCCACTGCTCGGGGACCACTCACTGCTCCTGCAGGACGGTGACGAGCACGCGCGCGCCCGACGGCTCCTCGCTCCCGCGTTCGGACGTCGCGAGATCGAGGGGTACCGCTCGCTCGTCGAGGAGGTCACGACCGAGCAGTTGGACCGCTGGCCGCGGTCGGGTCGGGTCCGTGCGCACATCCTGTTCAACCAGCTCACCCTCGAGGTGATCCTGCGAGTGGTGTTCGGGGTCACGGACTCGGCCCGCCTCGACCGGATCCGGCCGATCGTCGCGCGGGCGGTGGACGCCGGGCCGGTGGTGATGATCGGCATGGGCATCCAGCCGCTGCGCCGGTTCCGACCGTGGAGTCGGCAGGTCCGGGATCTCGCGACCATCCACGCCTTCCTGGGTGAGGAGATCGAGGCGACCCGCCGGGATCCGGCACTGGGAGGGCGACGGGACCTGCTGGCACTGTTGGTGCGGGCGTCCGCCCAGGACGCGCAGGGGCTGTCCGATCAGGAACTGCGGGACCAGCTGATGACCCTGGTGGCCGCCGGCCACGAGACCACGGCCACCGCCATGGCGTGGTCGGTGCTCGAACTGGCCCGGCACCCCGGGATCCAGGACCGCTGTGTGTCCGAGATCGCCGCCGGTGGAACGGAGTACCTCGACGCCGTGCTCAAGGAGACGCTGAGGCTGCACCCGGTGGTCCCGATGGTGATGCGGGAGTTGCAGGAGCCCGCCACCGTCGGTGGTCGCACCTATCCGCGGGGGATGACCATCTCGCCGTCGATCATCCTGGCCCACCGTGCGCCGGCCGCCTATCCCGCTCCGAAGGTCTTCGACCCCGGTCGTTTCCTCGGCGACGTCCCGACCCCCACCACGTGGCTGCCCTTCGGCGGCGGGGCCCGGCGCTGCATCGGTGCGTCCTTCGCGATGATGGAGGGCGAGGTGATCCTGCGGCAGGTGTTGACGCGGTTCCGCCTCGAGCCCGTGGGCAGCGGCCGCGAATGGCCCAGGGCGCGGAACGTGACCCTGTATCCGTGGCGACGCGCACGCGTGGAGCTGCTCCCGAGGTGACGCCGGTCCGCGACGACGGGAGGGTGATGTGCTTTTCGGTGCGGAGTTTCCTACCGTAGGAGAGGTGAACGCTTCCCAGTCGCCCTCGTCGCAGGTCGAAGCGCCGCGCGCCTCGGCCCCCCGCATGTACACGTGGATCTCCGAGACCGGCAGGGTGATCGAGCAGGTGAGAATCGTCCCGAAGGGCGACTTCTCCCGCGCCCACGGCCGGATCGTCTCCGCGGCGCATCCAGAACACCAGGCGTTCACCCTCGAGTACCAGGTGGAGCTCGGATCGGACCTGGCCCCGTGCCGGGTGCAGCTGACCGTCTCCACGGAGGAGTACGAGCGCACCATCGACCTGGTCCGTGACGACGAGGGTTCCTGGCTCCTGGACGACCCCTCCGACACCCGCTCCCGCGTCGGTGGCGCCGGTGTCGTCGACGTGGACGTGACCTACAGCGTGTTCTTCGCAAGTGTCATCAGCCGGCGGCTCGGGCTGCACTCGCAGCCGGGGTCGGTGGAGGAGCGGGTTCTCCGGGTGGACTCCCTCACCCTCGACGTCAGCGAGGACACGGTCACGTTCTCCAGCGACGACGAGAAGGTCCACGGGATCACGTCCACCGCCGCCACGAGCGCGACCGTCGACTCCGACGGGTTCATCATCGACGTGACCGGTCTCAGTCGGAGGGTCTGACCTCCAGTCCGGCGGCCCCGGCGGCGCGGAGTTCCGCGATCCAGCCCGGTGCCCCCGGCGTCACCGACACCGCCGAGTCCGGCCGAACCTCCTGCGCCGTCTCGTAGGCCCGCCGCGCCCGGTGCCC
>NZ_JADDKI010000501.1:0-887 GCF_015356725.1 Dietzia sp. SYD-A1 | reverse complement strand
GCCGTGGCCCGTGCGGGCGCGGGCCCGGCCGTGGCCCGTGCGGGCGCCTCGACGAGTGGTCACAAATGCGGAGAAACCCGCGACCTGAACTGGGAAAACGTGAGCGGGTCTGACCACTCGACGCGGCGGGACGACCCCGGCGCGTCTGGGCCGGCCCCGGCCCCGATCAGGACCTGACGATGCCGTCGATCTCCTCGGGGGTCCACGGCGGACTGTCGTGGAAGTCGCGGTACGCCAGGATCTGCGCCTCCGGGGCCGGGAATCGCCCGATGAAGCCACCCGATCCGGCGAAGACCCCGCCGGTGACACCCTGGGCCAACTCGGAGACGAGATAGGTGTAGAGCGGCGCCACGTACTCAGGGCCGGCCGGATCGAGGGCACCGGCCACGCTGAGCTCGTCGAGCATCCCCCGGCGGCCCAGCTCCCGGATCTGGTCCTCATACCCCTGCCCGCTCGACAACCGGGTCCGGGCGCCCGGGCACACGACGTTCGCCCGCACGCCGTGCTCGGCGAGCTCGGCCGCGATCGCCATGGTCAACGAGGTGACCGCGCCCTTGCCCGCCGGGTAGCCCGTTCCCCCGTAGTCGCCCTTCCAGGCGAACGAGGACGTGGTGACGATGGCACCCGCCCCGGCGGCGACGAAATGCGGTGCGAACACGCGGCACGGCGCGAAGACAGACCCGAGGTGCGCGTCCATGAGTGCCTCGAAGTCGGCGTGACTCACGGTGAGGATCGAGGACCCCGCGGGTTCGGCCACGCCCGCGCAGGTGATCAGACCGGACACCACCGACCCGTCGCGGGCCGCTTCGGCGAGCAGCGACTGCGCCACCGCGGGCTCGTGCGCCGACCCGGGGACCCCGGTGATGCGGCCGTCGGACCGCGCGGAG
>NZ_JADDKI010000500.1:0-3800 GCF_015356725.1 Dietzia sp. SYD-A1 | reverse complement strand
CCAGCGCTGACCGAGCGACGTCCCCCAGACGGGCGGGCGCGTACTCGGGGTCGTCCCCCGACCCCGCCGCCGCGGCCACCAGGGTGTGCAGGTCGCGGTCGCTGGTCTCGACCCCGGTGCCCACGTTGAACCGCAGCCCGGCGGCCGCCGGAACCGTCGCCGCGCGCACGAAGG
This sequence comes from Dietzia sp. SYD-A1, assembly GCF_015356725.1. Classification (NCBI taxonomy): domain Bacteria; kingdom Bacillati; phylum Actinomycetota; class Actinomycetes; order Mycobacteriales; family Dietziaceae; genus Dietzia; species Dietzia sp. SYD-A1. Next base: position 3,626 of record NZ_JADDKI010000500.1, on the reverse strand, counting down.
CGTCGACCACGTCGTCGACGAACACATAATCGCGGGTATTGCCCCCGTTCCCGAACACGCGGGTCGGCTGCCCCGCGAGCAGTCGCTGCGCGAAGATCGCCACCACCCCGGCCTCACCGTGCGGGTCCTGCCGCGGGCCGTACACGTTGGCCGGTGCCACGCCCGCCCACTCGATGCCGTACAGCTTGGCGAACATCTCGAGGTACACCTCGCCGGCGACCTTGCCCGCCGCGTACGGGCTCATCGGATCCACCGGCCGCGACTCGGCCACCGGCAGCTCGGCCACGGGACCGTAGATCGACCCTCCCGAGGAGGTGAAGACGATCCGCCGCACCCCGGCTCGTCGGGCGGCCTCGGCGAGCCGGACGGTTCCCACCACGTTGACCTCGGCGTCGTACACCGGGTCCTCCACGGACAGGCGCACGTCGATCTGCGCGGCCAGGTGGAACACGACCTCGGGAGCGACCTCGGCGACCAGGTCCACGATCCCGGGGTCGACCAGGTTCATCCTGTGGAAGCCGAACCGCGCCCCGGCCTCCCGCGCGCTCGCGAGGTTCTCGAGGCGACCCCGCGAGAGGTCGTCCACGACGCTCACCTCGTGACCCTCGGACAGCAAGCGATCCACCAGGGTCGACCCGATGAACCCGGCTCCACCCGTCACGAGTGCCTTCATTGACGAATCCCTCCCGAAGCGCGGCGACGCCGCCGCGGCGTCCCGTCGGACGACAGCTCCGAGGATACGACCCGGACCCGGTCGGGCCGCTCACTCCCCGCCGTACAGCTCGGTGGCGCGGGTGAGGGGGGTGCGCCTGTCCGGCGGGAACGGGGAGTCGGCCAGGATCCGGTCGATCTCGTCCTGCGTGAAGGCTGCACGGACGGCGAAGATCCGCACCTGGGAGTCCGAGTAGACCTTGACCAGGCCCGGGGTCTGATCGAGCCGGAGGAGGTGCTCGTTGGGCTTCTGGAACCCCCAGTAGTTGGGCGGGCTGACGTAGACGTAGGTCACGCCGAGCTCGTCGAGCGCGGAGTCGACGCGTGGGTCGGTACCGGCCCGATCCATGCTGAAGAACAGGGCGGTCGTGAGCGGGGCGGTGGACCCGGGCTGGAGATAGTGCCGTGCGGTCGAGGGCAGACCGTGGGTGGCGTACATCCACCCCGACCCCTCGTCGGGGTTGGTGTAGACGAGTCCCGAGTAGGCCTGCGGTTGCCGGGAGAGCCACTCGAAGGCGCGCAGATCGTGACCGTCGACCATCCGACCCGCGCGTTGGTTCGCACCCGCCGCCGAGGCGTACTCGGGCGAGGCCTGCACGACCCACGACCCGGTGGCCACCAACGCGGCCAGCGCCACGGCGACCCGCAGACCCGCCGCACCGGTTCCGCGCGAGTCGGTGATCGGGTCGATCAGGCGGGCCGCCCACCCCGCCAGCGCCTGGACGACCACTCCCACCCCCACACCGACGGCGGCCGCCACGAGGACCGCCAGGAGCACCCCGATCCGCCGCGGGTCGTTGTAGTAGATGCTGCCGATCCCGCGCAGGACGCCGCCGGTCCAGTTGCCGAACATGCTCATGGAGTTGACGCACACCACCAGCACCCCGGCCCAGAGCAGGATCGGCCACAGCACGAGGCGCCGGACCAGGACGAGCACGCCGAGCACCGCGAGGGCCAGCAGCACCCAGCGCACTCCCCAGTCCTGCACGTGCCGTACCTGCAGCGCCACGGCCCGACCCCAGACGGCCGCCCGATCGGCGTCGATCTCGAACTGGAAGGCCGAGATCTCGTCCGCGTCCTCGGAGACGGTGAGGACCTGGGGCAGCAGTGTGAGGACGCCCGCAAGTCCGACCCCCGCCAGGACGAGGAAGTCCCGCAGCCGGCCCCGTACCGGGCGCCACAGGCCCTCGAACAACCACCAGAACAGCACGATCACCGCGGCGGTGACCATCGCCGACGGGTGGATACCCCCGACGCCGACCAGGCCCAGCGCGGCGGCGGGGACGAGGCGACGGTCGGACAGGGAGGCCACCACGACAGCGGCCACCAGCCCCGCCAGTCCGTTGGCCACCCCGGACGGCGTCGCGGCCACCATGACCTCCACGAACGGCAGCCCCGGGAACAGGGGGGTCGCCATCGCGGCGACGGCCGCGGAGGTCGCGACGGCCGGACGGGAGAACCGCCGGTGGGTGATGAGCCACGCGAGCGCGGCCACGCCGAGTGGGAACACCAGCGCCATGGAGCCGATCTGGACGAGGTTGTACGTCTCGACCGCCCCGATTCCGCGCAGTCCCATCACCAGGGCGGCGATCGCGTGCCAGGTGCTCGGGTAGTAGAGGGTCGCCCCGTTCTCCGGATAACGCAGCTCGCCCGCCTGGTCGGGGGACGCCAGGCCCGTGTCGTGGATGAAGCGGAGGTAGTTGGCGTGCCAGTGGGCGTCCCAGCCCTGGAAGATGTTCGCGGTGCCGCCCGGGGTGGCGGAGAGTTCGGTGATGATCATCTGGCCGATCAGCCATGCGCTCACCAGGATCGACGCGGCCGGCAGCAGCCACCACCACGCGCGACGGGGGCTCGGGGCCGGGATCGGGCTGCTGGTGCCCCCGGGGTCGCCGGACCGGCCCCCGGCCCGGGTACGGCGTCGACGCCGGAGCCACAGCGATCCGGAGATGAGCAGTCCCACCAGGCCCACGATCGCCGCGGTGACGGCCGTGGCGACCGCGTACCCGGCGAGGGACCACGGCACGCCGGACCGGCCGTAGACATAGGTGGCGATCGTCACGATCCCCGCGGACACGGGGATCGACGTGCCGACGGCCAGCCGGAGTGGGAGTCGGGCTGCCAGTCCCACGATCAGCCCGGGAACCACGAGGAGTGACGTCAGGGTCAGCATGACCATCGCGTTGTCGATGACCTGCCTCCGTCCCTGTCGTCCTCATCCGGTCCGACCCATTATGGGCCACCCGCCCCCCGGGCCTCAGCGCGGCACGAGGAGTCCGACCGGTCCACTTCCGATGCACAGCTCCGAGACACCGCCGCGCGCGGAGACGGTCAACCCCGTCCCCCCTCCCTCGACGCGGACGAAGACCGTTCCCAGGCCCGCCGACACCGGGGCCGTCACCTCGGAACCCTCGTCGAGCCGGACGCCCACCTCACCGTCCGCGTCGGCGAAGAGGTTGAGCTGGACGATCCAGTCCCGGTCGATCAGGGGCCCGTCGACGGGGATCCGGGCCCCGTCACCCCCGATCCTGTACCCGCACCCGGGCTCGGGGCCCTGCGGGATCGTCCGCAAGGCCGCGACCTCGGCCGGATGCAGGGTGCCCATGGAGTCGACGAGAACCGGGTCGGTCGTCCACCCGGCGACCGGGGGGATGCCGGGGACACCCGCGAGGAACGACGACAGCCGGTGGGCCGGTGCGGTGACGGGGAGGAGGACCTCGAGCGGCAGGTCCTGGTCGAACAGGGGGGCGCTGCGCTCCCGGAGGGCCCCGAGCAGCGGGAGGGCGTAGTCGCGGGACGGTTGGTCGGCCCAGGTCTGCCGGTAGGTGTGGGTCGAGACCGCCGAGGAGACGAGCAGCGCGACCAGGGCCACCGCTCCGGCGGGCGTGACCAGGCGGACGGTCGCCGCGCTCCCCCGC
>NZ_JADDKI010000499.1:0-1146 GCF_015356725.1 Dietzia sp. SYD-A1 | reverse complement strand
GTCGTGCTCGGGGCGGGCGCGATGGGCGGACTCGCGGTGGCGCACCTGGGTCGTTCCGGGATCTCTCATATCGACGTCACCAACCGAACGCCGGACCGCGCCGATCGCCTCTCCGAGATCGCCCGGGATTCCGGTACCCCGGCCGCGGCGTTCCCCATGGAGGACCTCGCAGACGGGATCGCCGCGGCGGACATCCTCTTCACCTGTACCGGCGCGGTCGGCGCCGTCGTGACGCTGGGCGACGTGCACACCGCGCTCGCCCGTCGCGGCCCGGGCCGTCCGCTGGTGATCTGCGATCTGGGAATGCCGCGTGACGTCGATCCCTCCGTCTCGGGCCTGCCGGGGGTGACCGTGTTGGGGATCGAGGAATTGAACGCCGACCCGGCCACCTCGGCCGCGGCCGCCGACGCCGACGCCGCCCGCACCATCGTCGACACCGAACTCGCGGCGTACACCCAGGCCGAGCGCATGGCCGGCGTCGGGCCGCTGATCGGCCAGCTCCGCGGTCGCGGCGGCCAGGTGGTCGCCGCCGAGATGCGCCGGTTGGAATCGCGGCTGCCGGACCTCGACGACAGGGTCCGGGACGAGGTGGCCAACACCGTCCGGCGGGTCGTGGACAAGCTTCTGCACCCGCCGACGGTCCGGTTCAAGGAGCTCGCGGCCCAGCCCGACGGCGAGAACCTGGCGGCGGTCGTGCGGACGCTGTTCGACCTCGACAGCGTGGGCCGTCTGGACGAGACCAGCGTGGACGAGGAGGCGTCATGAGCAGGACCCTGAAGGTGGGGACGCGGGGCAGCACCCTCGCGACCACGCAGGCCGGGCACGTCCGGGACGCCCTCATCGCCGCCGGTCACCCCGCGGAACTGGTGATCGTGCGGACCCGGGGTGACGTGGTGATGGCGCCGGTCGAGCGCATCGGGGTGGGCGTCTTCACCATGGAGTTGCGCTCCGCACTCGAGCGCGGTGACTGCGACGTCGCCGTCCACTCGTACAAGGACCTCCCGACGGCGCCCGACGACCGGTTCGCGCCGATCGCCGTGCCACCGCGGGTCGACCCCTCGGACGTGCTCATCGCACGCGACGGGCTGACCCTGGCCACGCTGCCCGAGGGCGCGCGCGTCGGGACCTCCGCGCCCCGTCGGCGGT
>NZ_JADDKI010000498.1:0-4088 GCF_015356725.1 Dietzia sp. SYD-A1 | reverse complement strand
CGAGCGCGGGGCCGTGTAGACGACCGCGACCCCGCCCTCGATGGGCGGGGTCGCGGTTCTCTGCAGGCGAGCCGCGAGGCCGGAGGGTCGCTAGGACTCCGGATCCGTGACCAGGATCGGGCCCTCGGGCCGCCACCATCCCCAGCGGGTCTCGGTCCCGATGGTCACCTCGGCAGGCTCCGGCGGGTCCTCCTGGTAGGTCCCCAGCGGGGTGTAGGCCTCGATGGAGCCCCAGTCCCGGTTCCAGTCGTGTCGCAGGTACGAGGGGATCGTGCGGGCGCGCTGCGCGACCTCGATCCACCCGAGCGGGCCACCGGACTCGTACGACTGCCACGTGGTGGTGGCGGCGACCGCCAGCGGCCGATCGGGGAGGATCCGGTACTCGGGCAGCTCGGCGACGCCGGCGTAGTGCGAGAAGGGTCGCTGGCACGGGAACTGCAGGCTCACCGCCCAGTCCAGCATGACGGGCGAGTCCGACCCGACGAGCTCCTGGACCGTGACGAGTTCCGGCGCGCGCGGCGGGGTGATGGCCGCCCACTGGTCGGGGGTCAGGTCGTCGTCGTTGACCTGGATCCGCATGACATCGGCCTCGGCCGGCACGTCCTGCATATCGACCCGGAGATTCCGCCAGGTGGGGGCGGGGCCGATGTCGAACGGCACGACGGGCTCTCCCACCACCTCGGCACCGCCCTCGGTGGCGCGGCCGAACTCCACGATGACCTCCTGCCCGTACCGGTACAGGCCGTCGGCGTCGTAGCGTCCGATCCGTCCGGCGGCGGAGATGACCAGGAGCGGATGGGTCTCGCGGTTCTCCGGCAGCCGGTACCAGCCGGTCTCGAGGCTCGACTCCCGTTGCGGTCCCACGAGGTACGACCCGAGGACCGGGGTGGTGGCCGGGTCGAGCCCGAAGGGAAGGGCCACCGTCGACTGGTTGACGCCCTCGGCGCCCTGGCCGCCGGCGGTACCGGCGCTCTCCCCGGTGCTCACGGTGGGGCCGCCGCCGGGCTCCTGCGTGGTGTTGGCGGCGCCGGGATCGGCCACCACCGCGTCGGCCGACAGGTCGGGCGCGACGCCGTCCGGGGTGAACCCCGAGTTCTCGCCGGCCTCGATGGCCGCCGCACGGTCCGCGGGGTCGATCGACCCGTCCGGGCCGGGGGTCGCGGCGAGCGGGGTGAGCATGCCGTCGTTGGCGTCGGGCTCCACCAGGACGCGGTCGGCGAGCATGCACGGGTTGCCGGCGAGGGCGGAGAAGTTGCCCGCCGCGATTGTGTACGCGGGGTACTGCTTGTGGACCCCCTTGGCGAACGAGGCGATGGAGAAGACGACGAGCAGCCCCGCGACCACCGCGATGGGTGCGGCGGCGATGGTCCGCATACGCCGACGGCCCTCGCGGGTCCTGGGCGCCTGTGTGCCGGTGTAATCCTGGCGGAGGTGCTGCCATCCGGCGTAGGCGAAGGTCAGCACCGCCAGGCCCAGCAGGACGGTGGCCGCGTCGATGCCCCGGATGCTGGGGGCCTTGTCCCACCAGGGGATGCCGTAGCTCGAGACGTACCACCAGCCGTTGGGGCCGGCGAAGGCCAGGGCGAGCACCACCAGGGTGATACCCAGGAACACGGTCCTGTTGCGGGCGGTGCGGACCGCGGACGCGGCGATGGCCATGGCGCCGAGCGCCGCGATCGCCGCGCCGATCCCCGCGTACACACCGAAGTGGTGGGTCCACTTGGTGGGGGAGAACATCATGAAGAAGGCGGTGCCCACGACCACGCCGACCAGGCGCCAGACGGGCCCCGAGGCCGCGCCCGGGATCTTGCCGCGGCGCAGCAGGGTGCCGATCACCATGACGAGGCACAGCAGGACCAGCAACACCGGGAGTCGACGGGAGAGCGAACCGTCGACGGTCGGGATCATCAGGTAGTAGTAGCGGACGAACTCCTCGTACCAGTTCAGGTTGGGGCCGATCTCGCCGCGCACCCGGATCGCCTCGAGTACCGAGGCCAGGGACTGGATGCCGAAGACGCTGATGAGCACCATGGTCCCCGCGGCGAGTACCGGGGCGACCAGGGCCAGGCGTGAGCCGACCTCGCGTCCGCGCACCACGACGGTGCGCAGGACGGGGCGCAGCCCCATGACGAGTGCGGCGACGGCCATCAGTCCGGTGGGGCCGGTGGCCAGGGAGAAGGAGGCGAGGATCACCGCGACCGCGTACGGCAACATGCGCCGGGTGGCGATGGCGCGTTCGACCGACGTCCAGGTGAGCAGTGCGCCGAGGGCGATGACGGGCTCGGGCCGCAGGCCGTTGTTGAAGGCCATCCAGAAGGCGAGGAACACGGCGGCGGCGCTCCACACCACCACCGGGGTGGTCCGTGCGGCGCGGCCGAGCCGCGGCAGGACCTCGCGGCTGATGACGAGCCAGCACAGGATCGCCGCGATCAGCGCGGGCAGCCGCATCCACGGGCTGGCGGTGGACACGTGGGCGAGCATCGTGAGCAGGTCGTAGTAGGGGGAGCCGAACGGCGATTCCGGGACCCCGTACCAGCGGTAGTAGTTGGCCATGTAGCCGGCGGGGTCCGCGGCCCGGGCCATCGACATGATGTACCCGTCGTCGGAGGTGTTGCCGCCGACGAAGTGCCACACACCGAGCGTGCCGATCACGGCCACGTCCGGGAGCCGGATCCTGAACCACCCGCGGGGCAGGAAGCGGCGGGACCGGCGACCGTCGGTCTGGTCGAGTCCGTGCAGGGCCCACAGGGCCACGGCGGTGGCGATCAAGCCGATCACGATGGCCGCCCACTTCAGGGCGGTCGGGTCGGTGGTGAAGCGCGAATCGACGTCGACGACCACCTCGAGGCCTGCCGGGACGGCGGTGTCGGACGGCAGGTCGGTGTAGATGCCCACGACCATCGGCCGCAGGTCGTCGGCGTCGACCCGGCGGGTCGCGGCGGGGTCGTCGATACCCTCGAACGACGCCTCGACATAGGTCGGAGTCGCCACCACGCTCAGCTGGCCGCACCCGCCCCCGGCGACCTGGTCACGCGGTGCGGAGACGATGACCCGGTTGCGGGAGACCACGTCGACGGTGTCCGCGGAGGCCCGGACGAACAGGGCCCGGTCGCCCGCCTCCTCGCCGCCCGCCGGGGCGGTCGACAGCAGGATCCCGCCGTCGGCGGGCAGGTCCGCGACCAGGGCGCAGGGGACGGTCGCGGTGAACCGCTGAGGCGAATGCGCCATCAGCGGCGCGGTCACCGAGTCGACCGATCCGTTCTGTGGCCACTGCACGCTCGAGGTGGTCTGGCTGACCGGGAGGAACGGCAGGGACAGGAAGCACAGGGTGCCCAGGAGTCCGCTGACGATGGCGATGAGGCGGAGCCTCGCGACACGGGCGTCGGCGGCGACCGGGCCGGAAGCTGCGGGGGAGTCTGACACGACGTCCGATTCTAGGCGACGGTCACCTCATGGGACCCGGCGTGGTCCAGCCCCACTGGACGGAACTGCTGCGCACGAGGTCGGCGGGCGTCGCGCCGGGGTCGAGGGGTTCGAACCGTTGGAGGGAGCCCCAGTCCCTCGACCAGTCGTGGTCGAGGTAGGTGGGGACGGTGACGGCCTCCACCGTCTGCGTGGTCCACAACAGGGGCCCGCCGCCGCCCGCACTCTGCCACCAGTTGGCGGCGGCCGAGGACTCGCGGTCGGCGAGGATCCGGTAGCGGGGGATCTCGGCGACCCCGCCGTTGTGGACGAAGGGGCGTTGGCACGGGAAGGCCAGCGCCACCACCCAGTCGACGAGCACCGGGTCGGTGTGGCCCACGACCTCGTCGAGAGTGCGAAGGCGCGGGTTCCGCGGCGGGGTCACGGCGAGCCACCAGTCGGGGTCCAGGTTGCCGTCGGTCGCCACCACGCGCACGACCTCGGCGTCGGCGGGGATCGATTCGAGGGGGATCCTCAGGTTGCGCCAGGCGGGGGCCGGGCCGATGTCGACGGGGGTCGTGGAGCCCATGACCTCGAAGTCGGTGGGGCCCGCCGCACCGACCCGGCCCGGCCGGCCGTATTCGATCGTCAGGTCACCGGGGCCGATGCGGCCGGCGACGGCCATG
>NZ_JADDKI010000497.1:0-8644 GCF_015356725.1 Dietzia sp. SYD-A1 | reverse complement strand
CGGTTGGCGATCCGCGCCCGCGACGGACGGCATGCCTCGCAGGATCGCGAGGGCCAGCCGGTGGAGGTGGACACCGACACTCACCACGAGCTCGCACGGGAGGCGGCGGAGGCCTCGATCGTGCTGCTGGCCAACGACGACGGCCTGCTCCCGCTCTCCCCGGGCACCGGCGTCGCGGTGATCGGCGCGTTCGCCCGCGAGCCGCGCATCCAGGGCGGTGGCAGCTCCCGCGTCTCCCCCACCCGGGTCGACGTGCCCCTGACGGAGATCCGCCGGATCGCCGGGGACGACCGCGTCACCTACGCCGCGGGTTTCGGGGCGGGTGACGACGCCGGCCGCCTCCTCGCCGAGGCGGTCGCTGTGGCATCCGACGCCGAGGTGGCCGTCCTCATGCTCGGGCTGACCGACGACCAGGAGTCGGAGGGGGTGGATCGCCCGCACATCGATCTGCCCGGTGACCAGCTCCGGCTCCTCGACGCGGTCGCGGCTGTGCGGGACCGGATCGTGGTGATCCTGTCGGCCGGATCCGTGGTGGACCTGGCCCCCGTGGTTCCCCACGCCACCGCGATTCTGTCCGGGGCGCTGTTGGGACAGGGCGGTGGCCGGGCGCTCGCGAGAGTGCTCTACGGTCACGCCTCCCCGTCCGGGCGACTGGCCGAGACGGTCCCGCTCCGCATCGAGGACGCTCCCAGCTGGGACAACTTCCCTGCCGAGGACTCGCACCTGCGGTACGGCGAAGGAATCTTCGTCGGCTACCGCGGATACGGCCACCGGCGTCGCGAGGTGCGCTTCCCGTTCGGCCACGGCCTGTCCTACACGCGGTTCGAGTACCGGTCCCTGTCCGTCGTCGCCGGGGACGAAGGACAACGAGGCGACGGAGGGCGGGCCGAGGCGATACGCACCGAGGAGTGGACGGCACGGGTGGAGGTCCACAACACCGGCCCGGTCCGGGGCCGCGAGATCGTCCAGATCTACTCCTCGCTCCCGGCGTCGGTGCGCAGGCGGGCGACGCGGGAGCTCGTGGGATTCGGGCACATCGATCTCGATCCCGGGCAGAGCGGGGTCCTGGAGGTGGCTGTCGAACGCCGTGACCTGGCGTACTGGGACGAGCCGGCCGGGAGGTGGCTGGTGGAAGGGGGCGGGTACGTCTTCGCCGCCGCCGCGTCCAGTAGGGACATCCGGGTCGAGGTCACCGTGCCGATCACCGGCGATCCACGCCCGGTCCGGATCGACCTCGAGTCCACCATCGCCGAGGCGATGGCGGACCCCGACGCACGACTGATCCTCGACGAGGTGTTCCGCCCGCTCGCCGCGAATGCCGGCGACGCGAGCGGCGCAGTGGGGGCCTCGATCGAGGACCTGGTGGGGTCCATCCCCGTGGGTCGGATGCTCTCCGGGTTCCTGGGCCTGGACCGGCAGGCGGTGGCGGGGATCGCCGAGCAGCTCGCCCGGATCCACCGGTGAACTAGGTGCTCCGGCCGGTCGCTCGACGCCTGTAATGCAAGAGCACGGTGCCGCTGTCGAAGACGCGATGTTCGACCAACTCCAGGTCGAGTTCGGCGCCCGGCGGCAGCGCGCGCAGGCCCCCACCGACCACCCTGGGGACGACGAAGAACCGGAAGTCGTCGACCATCCCGGCGCTGATCGCCTCGCTCGCGGTGGTGGGCCCGAATATCTCGACCTCGCCCGCCGCGCCGTCGACGATCTCTCGGAGCCGGGCGGGATCGAGACGCGGCAGCAGGAGATCCCGGGCGGAGAGCAGGTCCGCCTCGGCCATGGTCTCCGACACGGCGATGTGTGTGAGGTCCTGCCACCGACGGGCGAACTCGTGCTCGTCCGGGCTCCAGGAAGCGTCCTCGGGTTCGGCCTGCCAGTAGGTCATCAACTGGTAGGTGTTACGCCCCAGGATCTCGTGCGATATCGACCCCATTCGTTCCACGTGAAACCTGAAGACGTCCCCGCCCGGCGCGGTCCAGGCGAAGTCTCCGTTCGCGTCGGCGGCGTATCCGTCGATGGAGATGGTGGCGGTGTAACTCAGCGTTCCCATGGTCACTCTCCGCGGATCGGTTCTCGGATGATCTGGCGCCTCATGACGATCCGGGGAAAGCCCCCCGCCACCGAGGTGGTATCGGCGACCTTGACGAATCCCGCCTCCTCGAACAGGGAGCGGAACCCCACGAATGCCATCGTCAGATTGACCTTCTCCGCACCGTTGTCCACGGGCACCGCCTCGACGGCGGGCGCACCGTGATCACGCGCGAACTCGACCGCGCCCTCGACCAACTCGCGTGCGATCCCCCGGCCCCGGTACCCGGGGCGGACGCGGACGCAGAAGATCGACCACACGGGTTGCGTGTCGACGGTCGGTACCACCCGGGACCGCGCGATAGGGAGATCGCGGCGCGGCGCGACTCCCGCCCATCCCACGGGTTCGGATCCGAGATAGGCGAGCACTCCCGGGGCGACCTCCCGCGAGCACAGGTCGCGGACGAACTCGCCACGGGCGGGCCCCAGCAGGGAGGTGTTGGTCCCGGAATCCAGTCGGTGGCTCAGGCACCAACACACGGTGGCATCCGGGTTCTTCTTGGGGCCCAGCAGTACCGCCACGTCATCGAACCTGTCCGCCGGACGCACCTCGATCATCGCTGCGCTCCCATTGCGAGGTGCCATCGAGGCCATCCTTGTCCGAGGTGTCTGGCGCTCCGGCGGGCTGGGATGCCGGTGCCCGGTTCTCGGATCTGAGACTAGTACCCGCCCACAGAGCGCCGACAGGATTCGCTCGGTCGAGCGCGACCGGTGGATCACCTCCCGAACCGGGACGCGTCCGGACCCCGTCGCCCCAGGGCCGTGTAGAGCGCCACCCACTGCCGCGCGGTGAGGTCCTTGGGCAGGGCTCCCGGGGACACACCGGCCCGGGCGAGGGCTCCTCGGACCGCCGGACGTCGCCGCGCGGGCGCCACCGAGGCCAGGATCGCGATGAGGCCTCGGCCTCGGCCGGTGAAGACGGCGTGCACGAATCGGCGATACTCGCTCCGATCCCGGTCCGGCAGGAGAGGACGGGGCCTCCGGGCCAGGACGAGCACCGCCCCGTCGACGGTCGGTTCCGGACGGAAGGCCCGGCGGGAGACGCGGCGGTGCAGGGTGAAGTCGATCCACGGCCACCACTGGGCGGTCATCATGGTCGCTCCCCCGACCCCGGCGCGCCGCCGCGCGACCTCCCACTGGACCAGCAGGACCGCGGTCGTCGTCGAGGTGGAGCGGAGCAGCTTTCGGAGGATCTCGGTGGTGAGGTGGAAGGGGAGATTGCCCACCACCACATGCGGCGTGGCGGGCAGCGGCCACCGCACGATATCCGCGTGGACCAGATCCACGCCGGCGGTGAGCGCACGCCGGAGGTGTTCGACCCTTCGGGCGTCGATCTCCACCGCGGTCAACGGGCGCCCCAGTGTCTGCAACGGTCTGGTCAGCGCACCCCGGCCGGGCCCGATCTCGATGATCGGCCCCGAGGTGTCGTCGACGATGTCGATGATCGCGTCGACGACGGTGGTGTCGGTGAGGAAGTTCTGGCCGTGCTCGTGTCGGCCGCCACGATAGGTGGGCATGTGTGGACGCTCCGGAAAGAGGAAGTGCCCGGGCATGCGAGAGCGCCGCCCGGCTGGACCGCGGAGCGGCGGAAGCGTCCTACAGGAGGGGATCCGCCGCTAGATGCGACGGTCCCGGATCACTGTGGCGAAGCACGTCATGTCTGGGAGTGTAGCCGACCACCCGCGCTCGCCGTTCGAAACTGTACCAACCGTACGGTACAGTTTAGGGATGCACTCCGCGCCCTCGTCGACGACACCGGACACCTCCCTGCCTCCGTGGCAGCGCTGGACCGTCCTGGGCGTCGTCTCCTCGTCTCTGCTGCTGATCGCCCTGGACAACACGATCCTCTACACGGCGCTGCCGACGTTGACCAGAGAGCTGGGGGCGAGCAGCTCTCAACAGTTGTGGATGATCAACGCGTACCCGTTGTTGATGGCCGGGCTCCTGCTGGGCTCGGGTGCCCTGGGGGACCGCGTGGGACATAAGCGCATCTTCCAGGTGGGCCTTCTCGTCTTCGGCGCCGCCTCACTCGTGGCGGCCTTCGCGCCGACGGCGTGGACGCTGATCGCCGCCCGCGCCCTCCTGGGCGTGGGTGCGGCGGCCATGATGCCGGCGACCCTCGCGCTCATCCGCCTCAGCTTCTCCCACGAGCGCGAGCGCAATCTCGCCATCGGCGTCTGGGCGGCGATCGCGACCGTGGGCATGGCCCTGGGGCCCATCGTGTCCGGTGTGTTGCTCGAGCACTTCTGGTGGGGGTCGGTATTCCTCCTCAACGTCCCCATCGTCCTGCTCGCCAGCGCGGTCATGCTCGTCGTCGGGCCACCCAACCTCACCAACCCCGCCCGGCGCTGGGACGCCCTCTCCTCGGCTCAGGCCCTGGTCGGCATGGCCGCGGCGGTGCTGGCCGTCAAGACCTGGGCCGAGGCGGATGCGGACCGGACACTGGCGGCAGCGGCCACGGTGGTCGCCGTCGTCACCCTCACCGTCTTCGCCCGGCGCCAACGGCGACTGGCGACTCACACCGAGCCCCTGGTGGACTTCTCGATCTTCCGCAACCGCGGCTTCAGCGGAGGCGTGGTGGCCGCGGGGGTCAGTGTGTTCGCCATCGTCGGACTGCAACTGGTCATCACCCAGCGCTACCAGCTGGTCGAGGGGTTCAGCCCCCTCCAGAGCGGTCTCGTGGTGAGCGTGCTCGCGGTCGCCTCGCTCCCCTTCGCCCTGTTCGGCGGCGCCGTGCTGCACCGCGTCGGTCTGCTGGTGCTCATCGGCGGGGGGATCGCCGCGGCGGCCGTGGGATCGGTCATCACCGTCCTCGCGGCCGCACAGGACTCGTTGGCGTTGCTGGTGGTCGGGATGGTCGTCATCGGCGCCGGGCTCGGTGCCTCGATGTCGGTGGCGTCGACAGCCATCATGGGCAACGTTCCCCCGCGCCGCGCGGGCATGGCCGCCTCCCTGGAGGAGGTGTCCTACGAGTTCGGCGGGCTAGTCGGCGTGGCCACCATGGGCTCGCTGCTGACCCTGGTCTACGCGAGGGCGATCGAGCTGCCGGCAGGGTCCCAGGGCTGGGGGGACCTGCCGCCCGCCGCGGCGTTGGCATCCCGGGACGCGCAGGTCGTGGCGGCGGCCGGCGAGTCGTTCGACGCGGCGTTCCTGTCCGTGCTGACGGCGGTGGCGGCCGTGATGGTGATCGGCGCCGTGGCGTCGGCGGTGCTGCTGCGGAACTACACCCCGGGCACGCCCTCGCAGCTCTACCCGAACAATCACTGAACAGGCCCACGACAGCCCCCGACCACCCACACACCACGATCCGGGAGCAGGTCCCATGCGACAGTCCAAACGCGACACCATCCTCGAGGCGGCCAAGCGCCTCATCCAGCGCGACGGCGTCACCGCCCTGACTTTCGAGTCCCTCGCGGCGGAATCCGGCCTCACCAAGGGGGGCCTGCTCTATCACTTCCCCTCGCGCGACGACCTCCTCCGGGGACTGCACGCCCACGTGGCCGGGCGGTGGGAACAGTGCATGGAGTCCGAGGCGGGAGGGCCAGCCGCAGAGGTCGACGACGACGCCCGGTTCGCCGCCTTCGTCCGCGCCTCGCAGTTCCCCGACCGCGCGGAACTCTTACTGATGTTGGAGGCGGTGGAGAATCCCGCCACCAACGCGATCTGGGAGCGCGTCTACAGCCGGTGGGTCCCGGACGCCCCCGCGGCCGTGGACGACGACGTGATGACCTTCATCGCCCGGCTCGCCGCGGACGGGCTGTGGCTGTACGAATCGCTGGAAACGCAGAAGCTCGACCCGGCGGTACGCGCGCGGGTCGTCGAGGAGATCATCAGACTGGCGGGGTGAGGCCTGTCACGGATCGATCGCAGACGCCTCTCCCCGATCGTCGATGCGCCGATCGCCGCCGCCCCGGCGGCTCGCCGTCGGACAGTGCCGCCAGCGGTCGTCAGCGGTCGTCAGGGTTCGTCGGCGGTGCCGAGTTCCCTGGTCGACACGAAGGTCATCAGATCCAGAAGACGCGCGGTGAGCGCGACGCCGTCGGGCGTCAACGAGTACTCGACGTGCGGCGGTACGACCGGCCTCGCCTCCCGGTGGACATAACCGTCGGCCTCGAGGGCGCGGAGGGTCTGGGACAGCATCTTGTCCGTGATCCCGGAGGCGCGGTGGCGCAGTTCGTTCCACCGCAGTGGCTCGTCGTCGGACAATGCCGCCAGCAGCAGTGGCGCCCATCTGCTGGTCACCCGGCTCAGTGCTGCCCGGGTCGGGCAGTTCTCGGTGTAGACGCCCTCGCCGAAGGCCGACGCCAGTCTGACCGGCCCCTGACTCACCTTCATGCCAGTACCTTACTTGAAAGTGGGTACCCGACTTCGGAAACAGTATGGCGTCGGGGTCGGTTGTCAGTGAGTGTCAGCTCGTTGACGCCCACCGGGTCACGGACCGAAGCCCCGTGCCCAGAACCCCAGGAGAAGACCCATGACCTACCTCGTGACCGGCGCCGCCGGGAAGCTCGGAGCCCTCGTCGTCGACGCGCTGCTCGACCGGGGCGTGACACCCGGCGACGTCGTCGCCACCGCCCGCGACACCGACCGGCTGAGTGCCGTCGCAGCCCGTGGCGTGGTGACCCGCCGCCTCGACTACGACGACCCGACCTCGGTGGACGCCGCACTGGAGGGTGTCGACCGGGTGCTCCTGGTGTCGTCCAGCATGGTCGGCCAGCGGACCGCCCAGCATCGCACCGTGATCGAGGCCGCGGCCCGGCACGACGTCGAGTTGCTGGCGTACACCAGCATCCTCCGTGCCGACTCCAGCTCGCTGAGTCTCGCGACAGAGCACCTGCAGACCGAGCGCATCCTCGCGGACGCGGGAGTGCCCCACGTCCTGCTGCGCAACGGCTGGTACCTCGAGAACTACACCGACCAGGCCCGCACCCAGGTGGAACAGGGCGTGTTCGGCGCCGCCGGATCGGGACGGATCAGCGCCGCGGCCCGGGCCGACTACGCTGAGGCCGCCGCGGTCGCCCTGCTCGCCGACGACAGCGCGGGCACGGTCTACGAGCTCGCGGGCGACTCCGCCTTCACGATGGCCGACTACGCCGCGGCCCTGTCCGAGCGGGCCGGGCGGGATGTGACCTACACCGATCTGCCCCGGTACGAGTACACGGCCCTTCTGGTCTCCGCCGGCGTGCCCGCCCCGTTCGCGGAGATTCTCGCCGATACCGATCGGGGCGTCTCGGCCGGCGAGCTCTTCGACGACTCCCGCACCCTCAGCACCCTCCTCGGCCGGCCCACCACGACACTTGTCGAGGCCGTCGAGGCGGCGCTGGCCTGACCGCGCGGTCGCCTGTGCCCCGGGGCTGAGGGTATGACCTACCCGGCGGTCGGCTCGAACAGTTGCTGCCCGATATAGGTCTGCCCGTCCCTCAGCCCCGGGGGGATCGCGAACACGGAGCTCGTCAGATGCTGCAGGTACTCGGTGAGCAGGTCGAACTGCATGCGCGCGAGGAGCGGGGTGAAGTGTCGACGCGGGTCGCGGACGAAGGCGATGAAGAACAGCCCGGCGTCGAGGCGACCCAACTCGTCGGAGCCGTCGGTGTAGTTGTAACCGCGCCGGAGCATGTGCACTCCCGCGTTCCGGGTGGGGTGCATCAGCGCCACGTGGCTGGCCTCGGGGATGGCGGGTGAGCCGCCCGCCGAGCGCGCGGTGAAGTCGGGGGCGCTGGACTCGTCCCCTCCGGACAACGGCGCCCCGGAGATCTTGTCCCTGCCCACTGCGTTCTCCTGGTCGCGCAGGGGGAGTTCGTCCCACACCTCCATGGTCATGCGGATCTTGCGGGCGCAGAGGTAGGTCCCGCCGGCCATCCAGTCCGCGGCGTCGTCGTCCTGCCCCACCCAGACGAAATCGCGGAGCAGTTCGTCCTGGTCCCCGCGCAGCGACGCGGTCCCGTCCTTGAAGCCGAAGAGGTTCCGCGGCGTTGCCTGGCCCGCCCCGGTGGACGAGGTCCGCCCGTATCCGAGTTGGGTCCACCGGACGGTGGCCCAGCCGAACGCGATCCGGGTGAGGTTGTGGATCGCGTGCAGCGCCACGAGCGGGTCCTCGGCGCAGGCCTGCACCACGAGGTCGCCCCCGCTGCGGGCGGCATCGATCTTCTCGGCCGCCATGCGCGGGATGTCCTCGGCCAGCGGCGCGGGTAGCCGGTCGGCCAGACCGAATCGGTCGCGCCCCTGCGCGTCCCGGAACAGGGTCTTGCCGAAGCCGATGGTGATGGTCAGTCCGGAGGCGCCGAGGTCGAACGCTTCTCCGGTGTCGTCGGGGGGCGCCGATTTGGACACCCGCATCGAGTCGACGGGCAGCCCGGCCGTGAGGTTCTCGGCTGCGCGGGTCCATGCGGTGAGCAGGTCGATCAGCGAATCCCTGTCGCGGGCCGTCACGTCGAACGCGGTGAGGTGCATCTGTTGCTGGGCGGGGGTGGTGACTCCCTGCTGGTGGTCGCCACGGAAGGGGTAGGTCAGCTCGCCCGCGGCCGCGGCTGCGCCCGGGGTGCGACCTCCCGCCGTCACC
>NZ_JADDKI010000496.1:0-2606 GCF_015356725.1 Dietzia sp. SYD-A1 | reverse complement strand
ACCCCGGACGGGTTCAGGTCTTCAAGCACATAGTCGGTCCCCGCGAACCCACCCTGACGTCCCACCCTGGCCACGCCTGGCTCTACGTGCTCGCCGGCACCCTTCGCCTGCTGCTCGACACCGACGAGCACCTCCTCGGCCCCGGGGAGACCGCCGAGTTCGATCCCCGCATCCCGCACTGGTTCGGCCCGGCCGATGACACCGCGGTGGAGATCCTGCACCTGTTCGGGCCGCACGGCGACCGAGCCGTCACCCGCGTCGATCGCACGACGCCGGACGACTCACGTCACCCGCCGGGCGACGTCCCCGATCAGTTCCTCGACGCCACCCGCTCGTAGTGCGCTCGCCGGAGAGGCAGCGGGAGTTCGTTCACCGTGAGTTCGGAGGTCTCGAGCCACCGGATGAGTCCGTTGACCTCCGGGGTGGTCCGCACGGGCCCGATCGTCACCACGTGTCCTCGGGGCTCGCGGGTGACGCGATGGCACCGTTGCACTAGGACGACGGGGCCGTCCGCGTTCGACTCCCGTGCGGCCCCACACCTGCCGCCGAAGAGGCAGGTGGCGCGCGCCAGCACTCCGTGGGCAGAGCGGCCCACCGCCCGGCTCAGGGCCGAGAGCAGCGCGGACTCCCTCTCCCCGCCGCACGTGCCGCAGTACATCAGCGTGAAAGCGTTCTGCGGTCGGTCGCCGGGGTTCGGGCGAGGCGGGTTCTCCGGGTGATGGGACTTCGTCATCGTCTGCTCCTCTCATCCGTCCCGGCTGTCGACCGGGCGCGGGACCCGTTCCGGGCGGGACTCCTCTGGGCGGGGCTCTTCTGGGCGGGATCACCGGCCGGTTCGGCCCGGTCCCACATCCGTCGATACCGTCCGTCCGTGCTCAGCAGCTGCGCATGGGTACCGCGCTCGATCACCCGCCCCTGCTCCAGGACGACGATCTCGTCGGCTCGGGTGACCGTGCCGAGGCGATGTGCGATGAGCAGGACGGATCGTCCGCGGGCCAACTCAGCGATCACCTCCGAGACCTCGCTCTCGGTCCGGGTGTCCAGGGCCGAGGTGGGCTCGTCCAGCACTACGACCGGTGCATCCACGAGCAGGGCCCGGGCGATGGCCACGCGCTGCCGCTGTCCCCCGGACAGCCCGGCTCCGTCCTCCCCCAGACGCGTGTCGTATCCGTGGGGCAGGTCGCTGATCGCGGCGTGGAGCCGCGCGCGCGTGGCCGCGTCGACGATGTCGGCACGGTCGGCGTCGGGGCGGCCGAGCGCGATGTTCTCGGCCACCGTCCCCGGCACCAGATGGGTGTGCTGGAACACCTGGGTCACCGTGGCCGCGAGGGTGTCCGGGGCGATCTCGCGGACGTCCACTCCGCCGATCCTCACCGACCCGGCGGCGGGATCGTCGAGGCGTGAGAGCAGGCCACCGAGCGAGGACTTCCCGCTGCCCGAGTGGCCGACCACGGCGACCATCCCCTTCTCGGGGAGTTCCAGATCGATCCCCCGGAGCGCCGGGGTGCCGTCCGGGTAGTCGTATCCCACGTCGTCGAACCGCACCTCGACACCTCGTGGTGTCCGGGGCTCCGCCGGGTCGGGAAGCTGCGGGATCTCGGCCACCGATCGCAGCCGCTCCAGGGCCGAGCGGGTCACGTGCCACTGCTCCCCCACCGACAGCGCGGCCACCAGAGGCCGGTAGACGGCGATCGCCACGAGGAGGAACCCCACGGCGATCTCCGTTCCGCGGCCGGCCACCACCGCCATCAGCACCGGGACGCCGGCCATGAGGACAGCCGAGGCCAGCATCAGCGGGGGGATCAGCCTGCCGAGCATCCGCACCGAGGAGTCGCGCAGGTCAAGCGCCGTTGCGCGCAGGACGTCGGCGATCCGCCCCGGCGCCGCGAGGACCCTCCACACGGTGATCCCGGTGAGCACGTCGACGAACCGCGCCGAGGACTCGGCCTGCAGGGTGGTCCGCTCCCGGGCGGCGGCGGTCGTCCGGGTCCCCGCCCACACGGTCGCCGGGATCGCCGCGAGGACGGCGCCGGCGAGCACGAGAGCGACGACCGGGTCGTAGACGGCCGCGGCCACCACGACGAAGACCGGCAGCCCGAGAGCCTGTCCCAGCTTGGGCAGCCCTTCGGACAGGAAGTCCTCGATCTGCTGCATGTCACCCGTGAGCAGGGCCTGGATCTCCCCGCGGCGGCGACCGGTGGCCGTCGGGACGGGCACGCGGAGCAGGTGCTCGAGCACCCACTCGCGGACATGAGCGGACACCTGGTAGGAGGCCAACCAGGAATCCCTGGCGGCCAGATACGAGGCGAGCAGTTGTCCGATGAGCGTTGCCACGGCCACCACGGTCACCTGAACGGCCCGGTTCCTGTCGACCTGCCCACCGCGGGCCAGGTCGACGACGAGGGTGATCAGCACCCCGTAGAGCAGCCCGCCGAGCAGGGACTGGACGATCCGCCAGCCCACCCCGCGCAGGACGCGGACCCGTTCGGCCCCGGCGATCCGCCACATCGTGCCCACTCCGCTCATCGGATCCCCGCCCCCGCCCGCGACTCGGCCTCGGTCAACTCGGCATAGAGCCCGCCGCGGTCGAGCAGTTCGTCGTGAGT
>NZ_JADDKI010000495.1:0-1223 GCF_015356725.1 Dietzia sp. SYD-A1 | reverse complement strand
GTGCGCGCTCACCCCGCCGACGTCACGGACGAGGACCAGGTGAGCGGCGCGGTCGCGGCGGCCGCCGAGCACGGAGACGGGCTCGACGGCGTGGTGGCGTGCGCCGGGGGCAGCGAGACCATCGGACCCCTCACCCAGACCGACACCGAGGCCTGGAAGCGGACCGTCGACCTCAACATCAACGGCATGATGTACACGCTCAAGCACTCCGCTCGCGCCCTGGTCGCGAAGGGCGGCGGCTCGTTCGTGGCCATCTCGTCCATCGCCGCGAGCAACACCCACCGCTGGTTCGGCGCCTACGGCGTGACCAAATCCGCGGTGGACCACCTGGTCCGTCTGGGCGCGGACGAGCTCGGCGCCAGCCGGGTGCGGGTCAACGCCATCCGGCCGGGGCTCATCGAGACCGACCTGGTGGCACCGGTCCTCGACGACCCCGCGCTCTCGGAGGACTACCGCGTGAGCACGCCGCTGCCCCGCGTCGGCAGGGTCGGCGACGTCGCCAACCTGGCGACCTTCCTCCTCGCCGACGAGTCGGAGTGGATCACCGGCCAGGTGATCAACGTCGACGGCGGGCAGATGCTGCGCCGCGGCCCGGACTTCTCGCCCATGCTGGAGCCGCTCTTCGGCGCCGACGGCCTGCGCGGGGTCGCGACCGGGCACTAGCCCCGCACACGGTTCTGATGCCAGACGAGAGGAGCGGCGATGCCGACCATGCACCCCTGTGAACCGGTGGACGTCCACTACACGGACACCGCGAGGTTCCGCTTCACCAACAGCGTGGCGATCCCCGCCTCGCCGCGGCAGGTGTTCGAGATCTTCGTCGACGCCGACGCGTGGCCCCGCTGGGCGGGAGTGATCACCAAGGTGGTCTGGACCAGCGAACCCCCCTACGGCGTGGGCACCACCCGCACCGTGCACATGCTGGGCGGGCTGGTCGGCGACGAGGAATTCCTGGCATGGGAGCCCGAACGACGGATGGCCTTCCGCTTCAACGCCAGCTCCACCAAAGGGATCCACGCGTTCGCGGAGGCCTACGACATCGAGCCCACCGACGGCGGCTGCCGCCTCACCTGGACTCTCGCGATGCACGGCAACGCGGTGACCAACCTCTCGATCGCGGCGGCGCAGCCGGTGATGACCCTGCTGTTCCGCCGTTTCCTCCGCCGCCTGTCCGCGCTGGCGGCCGAGCGGTACCCGGGCGCGTCTGGGTAGCCGCGGGGGGT
>NZ_JADDKI010000494.1:0-2589 GCF_015356725.1 Dietzia sp. SYD-A1 | reverse complement strand
CCGACGCAGCTGCCGGTGGGGACGGGCTCCAACGAGTCCACCGCTCGCTCGAGCTGCGGCAGCACCTGCTCGACCGTGAGCGCGTACCCGGTGTCGGCGGCGTCCATCGCCGCACCGAAGACCACGCCCACGACCTGCCCCGCCGGCGTGATCAGCGGCCCCCCGGAATTGCCCTCGCGCACCGAGCCACGCAGGATGTACACCTCGCGCTCGACGGTCGCCTCACGGTAGATGTCCGGACCGCGCAGGGTCACCCTCTCCCGGATGCGTGCGGCGTCCGGCCGGTAGGGGCCGTTACCGGGGTAGCCCACCACGATGGCGTCGTCGCCGCTGCGGCCCTGCCGGTCGGCGAAGGGCAGGACCGGGGCCTGGAGACCCGGTACGCGCAGGACCGCCACGTCGACGCCCGGGTCATAGACCACCACGTCCGCGTCGAGTTCCCGGTCTCCGGCGACGACCCTCACCGAGTCCGTACCGGCCACCACGTGCGCGTTGGTCATGACCAGTCCGGGGGAGGCCACGAAGCCGGAGCCCTCCAGGGCGCGACTGCACGACTCGGCGCGGCCCAGGATCTTGAGCACGGACGGCTGCACCGCGGCCACGACCTCGGAGCCCGCGAGCACGGGATCGGGCGGGGGCACCTCCTGGAGCGGAGTCGTACCGAAGGGGCCGAGGATGTCGGGGAACCCGGTGGTGCCGAGAACCGACGTGAACGCCGCGGGGATCCGCTGCATCTGCTCGGGCGCCACGTCGTCGATCTTCGCCAGCACCGACGACCCGCGTACCGCCTTGCCCAGTCCCGGGCCCTCCTGCGCGGCCACCGGGATGGCGACCAACCACGCCACCAGCAGCATCGCCGCGGCCTGGAACACGGCTCCGACGGTGCTGTCGAGCACCCTGGCCCCCGCCCCGGAGATGTAGCGCCGGGCGGCACGACCGATCGTCACGCCGGCGATCTGGCCGATGAGCACCATCACCGCGATCACGGCCAGCCCCGCCGCGAGCCGTCCGACGGGGGAATCGAGTTCCCTGACCAGATGAGGGGCCACGAGCAGGCCGGAGGTGGCGCCGATCGCCACCCCGAGCAGTGCGAAACCGGACGCCGCCGCACCGTTGATCCATCCCGAGATCGCGGCCGCCGCGGCGAGCGCGTACAGCGCGATGTCGAGCCACTGCGAGCCCGTCACCGGTACCCCCTCCGGGGTTCGTCGGCGGGCAGGTCGAGCGGTTCCTCGTCCTCATCGTCGGTGAGGCCTGACCGGGCGCCGGGCACCCCGGCGACCGTCCTGTCCGCCAGCGGATCGGAGGACTCGCGTCGCGCCTCCTCCGCCGACAGCCAGGGCCGCTCCCCGTTCGCGGAGGCCGACAGGGTCTGCTCGAGATCACGCACGTCATCGGTGTCCCAGTCCAGGTCCCAGCCCGCGGAATGGAACATCGCGGCCAGGATCCCGGCGGTGAACCCCCACACCACCAGGTCCTCGTGCTGGAACGCGGGGCCCGTCCACCCGGTCGAGTGCCGCAGCAGGAAGCGATTGGCGGGGTCGAGCAACTCCCCCACCGGCACCGTCATCACCCTCGCGGTCTCGGCCGGATCCACCGACGAGACCTCCATCGGCTCCCGCCAGTAGGCCAGCACCGGGGCGACGGAGTAGTTGGAGACGGGGATGTACAACTCGGGCAGCACCGCGAGCACGTCCACACCGTCGCTCTCCAGTCCCGTCTCCTCCCACGCCTCGCGCAGGGCCGCCTCGACCGGCCCGCTGTCCGTGTCGTCGACCCCGCCACCGGGGAACGAGATCTGCCCGGAGTGGCTGCGAAGGGTCGGTGCGCGGTGCGTGAGCAGCACGCGGGCATCCTCCGGGGGACGCGGGCCGGGGGCGTGCGCCGACCCCGAGAACAGCACCAGCACCGCGGCGTGGCGGTGCGGGCGGCCGACCTCGTTGGGGCCACCGTCCTCGGGCGGGCGCCGCCGGGGCAGCAGCCCGTCGAAGCTGCCGTCGGTGCAGGCCGCCATGAGCGGATCCATCCACCCGGGGTGCGGCACTCCGGTCACGTCACCGGGGCGGGGCACGGAGGCGTCCCGCGCGGAACCGGTCATGCGGTGACCCCCAGGTGCTCTTCGACGGCGTCGAGCACGTCCTGCTCGGTGTCCATCGGTTGGATGAGGACGTGCGCCACGGTCCCGTCGGCGCGGACGAAGACCGTCAGCGGGAGGACGGGAGGTGCCCCCAGCAGCGTCGGCAGTTCCTCCTCCTGATCGGAGACGGAGATGAGTTCCTCGATCCCGAGCGCGGCCAGGGTGTCGAACCCCTTGGTCTCGGACGGGTCGGTGTGGGACAACACCACGCGGACCCGGTCCCCGAGCGTGGCCTGCGCGTCCCGGATGGCCGGCAGTTCCCTGCGGCACGGCTCGCACCAGTAGGCCCACATGTTCACCACCATGGGGCGGTCCGCCTGGATCTTGCCGAGGGTGGTGGTGCTGCCGTCGTCCATGCAGCGCACCATGAACCCGGCGACGGGGCCGGTGGTCGTGGCGGGCGTGGCGCTGTCGCGACAGGCGGGGAGGTCCGCGGTCGCGCGGGTCCGGTC
>NZ_JADDKI010000493.1:0-3744 GCF_015356725.1 Dietzia sp. SYD-A1 | reverse complement strand
GACTTGCGATGCGTGTCGGGACCGATCCCGCCGCGTAACCGGGTCGCAGCCTGACCTTCCGCGCGCGCAGGTCAAAGGGGCCACGCACCCGGGGTCACGCACCGGGGGCGACCCACCCGGGGCGACCCACTCGGGGCGACGCACCCGGGGCGACGCAGGTGGGGTGGCGGACGCGGTGCTCGGCTCGGACGGTGGACCGGGTCAGCCTCCGGCGCGGGCGACGATCTCGCGGGCCAACTCCTCTGGGCGCTCCTCCGGGATCCAGTGGCTCGCGCCGGCCATCTCCACGAAGCGGTAGTCGGCGTCCACGAACCGGGCCGTCCGCTCGGCTCCACCGCGGCCGAGGGCCGGGTCGTGATCGCTCCAGACGAAGGTCGTGGGCACGCGGACCCGGGCGGTGGCCTTGCCGGGCGAGGCGAACGGAAGCGCCCGGTACCACCCGAGTCCGCCGGACACGGCACCGTCGCCGACCACCTCGCTGCGGTAGCGCGCGATCATCTCCGGCGTCATACCCATCCCGGCCAGCGCCCGCTCCGGCAGGCCGCCGCGCGAGCGCAGCAGCCGCTCCGGCAGCCACGGGAGTTGGAACAGTCCGATGTACCAGGACCGGAGCAACTGGTCGGAGCGGAGCATCGCCTGCCGGAAGGCCGCCAGGTGGGGCACCGACACCGCCGTCAGCGACAGGACCCGGTCGGGGTGCCCGGCGGCCACGGCCCACGCCACGGCCGCGCCCCAGTCGTGGCCGACGACGTGGGCGGCGGACAGGTCGGCACTGTCGAGCAGGCCGAGGACGTCACCCACCAACTCGGAGAGTCGGTACGCTCGCCGTCCCGCAGGGCGGGCGGTGGAGCAGTAGCCACGCTGGTCCAGGACCAGGGTGCGGAACCCGGCCGCGTGGAGGTGGGGGGCCACCGCGTCCCAGCTACTCGTGCGCTGCGGGAAGCCGTGGAGGAGAACCACGACCGCGCCGTCGGCCGGTCCGGAATCGATGGCCCGGAACCGGAGGCGACCCCGGGAGAACGTGATCTCCCGGGACGTCGCCGGTCCGGGTCGTGGCGGGGTCGGGCCGGGGACGGTCGGATCAGCCACGGACGTATCCTCTCCGGACAGCCCGCTCGAGGATGCCCAGGGTCGCTTTGAGCGCGGACGCGTCCAGCACCGGCAGGATGCCGGAGTCGCGCCACTTCGGGTGGGCCTCGGACCAGTCGTAGTAGCTCACGACCTCGGTCCCCTCGCCGAGCGGCGTCAGGCGGTACCCGTAGGTGTGACCGATGGGCGGCTTGATCTGGCCGTCGATGGTCCAGGCGATCTCCTCGCCCGGCACGAACCGGGTGATGATGACGGTCACGTCGTACCGGCCGAGGTCGTAGTCGCCGAGCGACTCACGGTCCATGTGGACGACGAACCGGTCGCCCGGGGCCGTGACCACCGAGCCCTCGGCGGACTGGAGCATCCCCGAGGAGTCGATGGCCACGTGACCGTCGGGATCGCAGAGTACGGCGAAGATCCGTTCCGCCGGCGCCGCGATGACCCGCCTGGCCTCGAGGCGGGTCCCGGGGGCGGCGTCGGCGGCCCCGGACGAGCTGGTCGGTTCGCTGTCCGTCATGCCGTCGACGCTACCCCCGGGTATCGGCCGGGCGC
Source organism: Dietzia sp. SYD-A1 (assembly GCF_015356725.1). Taxonomy (NCBI): domain Bacteria; kingdom Bacillati; phylum Actinomycetota; class Actinomycetes; order Mycobacteriales; family Dietziaceae; genus Dietzia; species Dietzia sp. SYD-A1. The sequence continues at coordinate 2,103 of NZ_JADDKI010000493.1, read as the reverse complement.
TGTGGTGAGGTGGGTTCCGCCTCAGACCCGTACGGGGTCCGGCCGGTCCCATGCGCGGTGGGTGGCGAGCAGCGGTTTGAGCGCGGGCAGGACCCCGGCCGCCTCGTCCACCACCACGACACCGGGTGAGTCGGTGGTGAGCCCCACGTCCGCGAGACCGTCGAGAGGAGCCAGCGAGGCGATCGCCTTCTTGTGCCGGAACATCTCGCTGAGCAGCACATCGGTCCTCGGGTGGGTGGGCAGATCCACCACGATGAGGGCGTCGAACTCGATCGACCGCTGGGTCTGATACGTCCGGGACACGGCGACGGTCGCATCCGGCTCGCCCTCGCCCAGCCGGCCACCGGTGGGGGCGATGACCAACGGGACCATGTCGTCGGCGAAGACCGCCTGCTCGAGCTCCTTGACGGCGGCGACGTCGGACGCCTCGGTCACGAGAATCCCGATGAGGCGCCCGTCGGAGGGCCACTCGCGCCCGATCTGGGACAGCGCGGGGCTGGTGACGACCTCGGCCGTGGGCACCTCGGCGGGCGCTGGCAGACCGAGACCGGTGGCGACGGTGACGGCGAGGCCGTGGTCGATGCGGGCCAGTTGCTCCACCTGCCGGATCTTGATGTTCTCCTCGTAGCACTTGCCCAGTTCGAACGTGTAGGCGGCGGCGATGTGCTCCTGCTCCACCTCGGTCATGCTGGCGTAGAAGAGGGTCGCCTGTGAGAAGTGGTCGTCGAAGGTCGCCGGGGCGTCCCGGACCACCTGCGCGTCGGCGATCTGCTGCGCCACCTCCACCATCGCACCGTCGCTTGTGCCCGCGAGGAACGGGCACCCGCCGTCGAGGCTGTTCGGCTGGTACGGCGCGACCCCCACGTGATCGGCGGTCTGGTGCATCCCGTCGCGCAGCATGTCGTTGACCGGGGCGTGCGGCCGGTTGATGGGCAGCTGCCCGAAGTTCGGTCCGCCCAGGCGCGTGAGCTGGGTGTCGAGGTAGGAGAACAGCCTGCCCTGGAGGAGCGGGTCGCTGGTCACGTCGATGCCCGGCGCCAGGTGGCCCGGGTGGAACGCGACCTGCTCGGTCTCGGCGAAGTAGTTCTTGGGGTTGGCGTTGAGCGTCATGGTGCCGATCACCTGCACCGGCGCGAGCTCCTCGGGGACGATCTTGGTGGGGTCGAGCAGGTCGATCCCGTGGAACATCTCGCTGACGCCGTCGGAGTCCACGGTGTCGGGGAACACCTGGATGCCCAGATCCCACTTCGGGAACGCGCCGGCCTCGATGGCATCGGCCAGGTCCCGGCGGTGCAGATCGGGATCCATACCGGCCGCGATCTGGGCCTCCTCCCACACCAGCGAGTGCACGCCGAGGTGGGGCTTCCAGTGGAACTTGACCAGGCTGGTCTCCCCCGCGTCGTTGATGAGCCGGAAGGTGTGGACCCCGAAACCCTCCATCGTCCGGTAGGAGCGGGGGATGCCGCGGTCGGACATGTTCCACATGGTGTGGTGCTGCGCCTCGGTGTGCAGGGAGACGAAGTCCCAGAACGTGTCGTGCGCGCTCTGGGCCTGGGGGATCTCGCGGTCCGGGTGGGGCTTGGCGGCGTGGACGACGTCGGGGAACTTGATCGCGTCCTGGATGAAGAACACGGGGATGTTGTTCCCGACCAGGTCCCAGGTGCCCTCGTCGGTGTAGAACTTGGTCGCGAAACCACGGGTGTCGCGGACGGTGTCGGCGGAGCCGCGCGACCCGAGCACGGTGGAGAACCGGACGAAGACCTCGGTCTCCTTGCCGTCGGCGAAGACGCCGGCCTTGCACACCCTCGAGGCCGCGCCGTTGCCCACGAAGACACCGTGCGCACCGGCGCCGCGGGCGTGGACCGCGCGCTCCGGGATCCGCTCGTGGTCGAAGTGCATGATCTTCTCGCGCAGGTGGTGATCCTGCAGCAGGACCGGGCCGCGGCGGCCGGCCTTCTGGGAGTGGTCGGTCTCGGCCAGTCGCGCGCCCTGCGCGGTGGTGAGGAACTCACCCTGCTGGCGGGCGGCGTCCTCGGTATCGGAGGACTCCGCTCCGGTGGGGCTGTACGGCGTGGCGCCCTTCTGGTCCGGCTTGGGGGGAAG
>NZ_JADDKI010000492.1:0-4198 GCF_015356725.1 Dietzia sp. SYD-A1 | reverse complement strand
ATGGCGTCCCGCTCGGCGGCCTCGGTGCGTGGCAGGGCGGGTGGGGGCACGGCAGACGGGGGCGCCGCCCTCACCCCGCGGCCCTCCGCGCTCTCACCCGAGCGTTCGTGCCGGTGTTCCGAACCCCACTCGTCGAGCACTCGCCGTATCCCGGGGAAGTCGATGAGCAACACATCGAACCCCACGCACAGGACCAGGGACCCGTCGGGCCGCACTACGGCAGCGAACGTGTGCACCGGCCATCGGTGGGCGGGCGCGCGACGGTGGGACAGGTCCTGCCGCGCCTCATCCTCGGCAGCCTGTGGGTCGGGGTGCGAGCGGAGATCCACGATCTCGAACCGGTGGGCCCCCGGATCGTCGAGCACCCGGCCCACGCCGTCGCGTCCCACCACCGCCCGGAGCATCGGGTGGCGGGCCACCACGCGGTTCCACGCCGACTCGAGCTCTCCCACGGTGGTGAGGGCGTCAGTCCCGGCAGGCAGCACGAACTCGTACTCGGAGTAGAAGTACGTCGAGACGCCGCCGAGCGGGTAGTCGTCACCCCGGCCGACCCAATAGGTGCCCTGTACGGGAGTCAGAGCGAACGTATCCGGGACCTCCTGACCGCCCGCGTCGGCGGGCGTCATCGCCGTCGACACCTCCGCGGCCACCTTCTCCGCGGACACCGGCCCGGCCGCACATCTCCGCTCGAGTGTCGTCAGGTCGATGTCTCCGACGAAGTCCCGCAGGGGGATCCTCACCCCCGTGCGCTCCACCAGCAGCCGCTGGAGCCGCACCGCCGAGAGCGAGTCCAGCCCCAGGTCCACCAGCGTCCCCGGGCCCACCGAGTCGACCTCCAGGACGTCGCAGACAGCAGCTTCGACCACGGACCAACTCGACGGCATGCCCCACCTCTCGCTCACAACACAAAGCGTCGCTGTCCGGACTGAACCACGGCGACACCGGCACGACTCTATTGATAATGAGTCTCGTTATCAATAGAGTCTCTACAGTCGTTGCCCGTCTCCCCGTTGTTGGAAGGGGGGTCCGCGCGTCCTCGCACCACCACCAGGGAGCCGCCATGTCCTCACCCATCCCCGACGCAGTCGAGGTCGCCGTGATCGGAGCCGGTCCGGCCGGGCTCACGGCGGCGCTCGTCCTGGGCCGCCAGAAGCGGACGGTCGTTCTGGTCGACTCCGGCCAACCGCGCAACGCCCCCGCGACCGAGATGCACATGTATCTCGGCCTCGACGGCAGGTCCCCGAAGGACCTGCGCAGGACGGGGATGGAGGAGGTCGCCGGTCATCCCAACGTCGAGATCGTGCATTCCACCGTGACGGGCATCGAGGTGACCGGCCCCGACACACCGGTCAGTCTCGCCACCTCGGATGGCAGATCATTCCTGGCCGAACGGCTGCTCGTCACCGCCGGGGTCCGAGACGACGTGAGCGGGATCCCCGGTGTGGCGGCGCGCTTCGGACAGGGCGTCTACCACTGCCCGTTCTGCCACGGCCACGAGGTCGACGGGCGGCGACTCGCCGTCCTCACCGACGCCCCGGAGAACCCGGCCCAACCCGGACTGCAGGCGGTCTATCTGGCCACCCACTTCTCCCGCGACGTCACCCTGCTCACCAACGGTCATCCGGTCCCGGACGAGATCCGCGAGACGCTCGCGCGCAATGGCGTTGGGCTCGAGCACCGGCCCGTGACCGAGCTCGGCGGGACCGACGGCGCCCTCACGGTCTCGGTCGGCGACGAGGACCTCACCTTCGGTGCGGTCTTCCACACCCCCCGGGAGCAACCGCGCGACTCCGTGCTGGGCCTCGATCTCGAGACCGAGGGCGCGCACATCCTGGTGGACTGGCAACAGCGCACGTCGGACCCACGCGTGTTCGCGGCCGGCGACTGCGCCCGTCGTCGCGATGACCCCGTACCGCTGGCGTTCGTGGCCCGCGCCGTCGCCGCCGGACAGGCCGCAGGATTGTGGATCGACCAGGACCTCTTCCGCGCCCAGGCCGGTCTCGGCTGACGCAGTCCCACCCCACCCGTCACCACCCACTCACCTAAGGATCACCACTCTCATGGATCGCCGCGGTTTCCTCCGTCTCATCGCCGTCACCGGTGCCGTCACCGGCGCCGGACTCGCCCTGGGCGCCTGCGCCACCGAGGACGGAGGCGCGAACGGGACCGGCACCGGGACCGGCTCGGGCACAGGCGGAGACGGGGGCACCGTCCGTGTGGCGGCGATGGTCTCCCCGGGGGACACGCTCGACCCCGCCGCGGCGACCTCACCGGGAGCCTGGGTGGGCATCTTCGCTCTGTACGACTCCCTGGTGGTCCTCCTCGACAACGAGCCGGTATCCCAGCTGGCCGAGTCGATCACCTCCAACGACGCGGCGGATGTGTGGACGGTCCGGCTCCGGCCCGACGCCACCTTTTCGGACGGCTCACCGGTGACCGCCGAGGACGCCCTCGCCTCGCTGGTCTACACGGCCGCGTCCCCGATGGCCGGGTCCTTCCTCGCCCCACTGGACACCGCGGCGTCCCGTGCGGTCGACGAGCGCACGCTCGAGCTGCACCTCAGCGCTCCGCGCGCAGACTTCGTCGAGGCTGTCCTGGCCCCGCAGAGCGGCGTGTTCAAGGACGGCGACCCCGACTCCGGCATCGGATCGGGTCCGTTCGTCCTCGAGTCCGGATCGTCCGAGGACGGGTGGGTCTTCACACCCAACCCCCACCACCCGGGCGTCGGCATCGACCGACTCGAGGTGCGGTCGGTCCCGGACCCGGATGCGCGAGCCCGGGCCGTGGTCTCCGGCGACGTCGACTACGCCAACGACCTCCCGGTGACCGCCGCGCGGACGGTGGCCGAACCGGCCCGCATCACCGAGGGAGGCCCGGCGGACTCCAAGGCGCTCGGCCTCATCCTCAACACCCGTATCGCGCCGTTCGACGACGAGCGGGTACGGACGGCGTTCAAGCTGCTGGTCGACAGGGAGACGCTCGTCGGCACCGTCCTCGGCCAGGGCGCCGTCGTGGGCGAGGACGTCCTGGGCAAAGGCATCAGCGGCTATCCCGACGAGCTGTCCGAGATCTCCCGTGACGTCGACCGGGCACGGTCCATCCTCGCGGAGGCCGGGGTCGACGACCTGACGTTGGTGACCTCCGACGTGGTTCCCGGCCTCAACGACGCCGCCGAGCTCCTGGTCACCCAGGCCCGCGAGGCCGGACTCACCCTCACTCTGGAGCGTCGGGACCCGGCGGCCTATTTCGCCGACATCCCGGGACTCATGGAGTTGCCGCTGTTCTCCCTCTACTGGGTCAACCGTTCGACGGCCACCGCGCTCCCGTTCACCACGGGTACCGCCGGTGGCTTCAACCTCGACGGATTCGGCGCCGACGCGGCGTGGGACCGGCGCCTGGCCGACGCCGCGGCCATCACCGACGACGCCGAACGGCAGGCGGCGGTCGCAGCGCTCGCCACGGAGGTGTCCGAGCGGGGAGGCCAGCTCATCTGGGGATACCAGCCGTTCCTCAACGCCACCACCGACGCCGCTGGTGACGTCCCCTCGAGCCAGTCCGCACCGTTCTTCGGGTCCCGCCCCGACTGATGACGCCCAGACGCGCCGCGGTGCGGATCGCCCAGACGCTCCTCACCTTGGCGGTCACCGTCGTGCTGGCGTTCTGGTTGGTCGACGCACTCCCCGGAGATGCCGCGACGGCGTCATACGTCACCACCGACGCCTCCTGGCTCGCCCGGCGACGGGCCGAGCTCGGACTCGACCTCCCGGTGGCCGAGCGCTTTGCCGAGTGGCTGGCGGGGATGCTCCGGGGTGACCCGGGACTCTCGGTCTCGGGCACGCCTGTCGTCGATCAGATCAGGGAGCCCCTGGCTCGGACGGGCCTGCTGTTGCTCGCGGCGATCCCCGTGGCAGTAGTGGCCGGACTCGGCGGCGGGGTGCTCGCCGGTGCCCGCGCCGGGTCCCGTACGGACCGGGCGACCTCACTCACCGCGGCGGCGGTGCTCGCCACCCCGGAGTTCGTCCTCGCCGTGATTCTCGTGTCGGTCCTGTCGGTCCGGCTCGGCCTGCTCCCACCGGTCTCGCTCGTCCCACTGGGCGGGAGCCCACTGGACCGGCCGCAGATCCTCGTGCTCCCGGCGCTCACCGCAGGGTTGGCCGTCGGTGCGTGGCTGCAACGGACCGTCCGCGCCGTGGTGGCC
>NZ_JADDKI010000004.1:0-21018 GCF_015356725.1 Dietzia sp. SYD-A1 | reverse complement strand
GGGCCGGTGTGGTCGTCGCCGCGGGCACGGTCGGGGTCACCATGCTCGCCGAGCCGGCCCCGGTCTGGGCCACGCCGACGCGGCCGGTCGCCGACGACCTCGACGTCTACGTCCTGGTCACCGACGGGATGCGACCGGACGAACTCAACCCGGCCCAGGCCCCCACCCTGCACCGGTGGGCCTCCGACGGGACCAGGTTCACCGACGCGACGTCGGTCATGATCGCCGAGACGCTCCCGAACCACGCGGCGATGGTGACCGGAGTCCTGCCCGAGCGGAACGGGGTCCCGGCCAACTCGGTCTGGGACCACGCGACCGGCACCGACAGGACACTCGACCGGCCGGATGACCTCCGCGCACCGACGGTGCTCGACCGGATCCGGACCGAGGCGGGCCTGACCACCGCGAGCGTGTTGAGCAAGGACTACCTCCACGGCCTGTTCGGCGGACGCGCGAGCGTGCAGTGGGCACCGTTCCCCCTCGTTCCGGTCACCGACCACTCCCTCGACTGGTTCACCGTCGAGGCACTCAAGCAGACCGTCACCGACCACGCCCCGAGGATGACCTTCGTCAACCTGGGTGACATGGACCGATTCGGACACATGGACCTCTCGGGAACCTCGCTGCGACTGGCGCGCAACCAGGCGGTGTACAACTCCGACCACAAACTCTGGGAGTTCGAACAGTTCCTCCGCTCGACCGGCCGGTGGGAGCGCTCGGTGGTCATCGTCCTGGCCGATCACGGGATGGACTGGTCGGAGCCGCTCAGTCTGATCAGCGCCGCCGGGGCGATCGAGGCCGACGCGGCGATCCGCGGGCGGTTCGGCATCGCCCAGAACGGCGGGGCCGACACGTTCGCCTATGTCGGTCCGGCGAGCGAGCGCGACGCCTCGCTCCGGCGGCTGCGCGAGGTCGTCGGCGCGCTCCCCGGGGTCAACCGGCTCTACGATCCCGCCGAACTCTCCCTCGGGGACCGAGGCGGGGACCTGGTGGCCACGTGCCACCCCGGTTGGCGGTTCTCCGACCCCACACCGTTCTCCAACCCGATTCCCGGGAACCACGGGCACGAGGTCACCCTGGGGATCCCGTTCTTCATCGGTGGCGGGCACCGCATCGTGCGTCGGGGCGGCACCGTCGACCGCCCGGTCCGCACCCTCGACGTGGCGCCGACGGTCGCCCGGTTGTTCGGGCTCGACCACTCCGGGATGGACGGCCGCCCGGCGCTCGAGGCGTTCCACCTCTGACCGCCGGGCCGCCGGGGACCGACTACCCGGCTGACGCACGCTCCGCCTGGGTCCCCTGACCGCGGGTCACGGGCGCGGCGTCGATTCCCGACTCCTTGCGCTGCTGCGGAGTGATGGGAGCGGGGGCGTCGGTGAGCGGGTCGACACCGCCGCCGGACTTGGGGAAGGCGATGACGTCGCGGATGGACTCGGTCCGGGCCAGCAACGCACAGATGCGGTCCCAGCCGAACGCGATTCCGCCGTGCGGCGGCGCGCCGTAGGAGAAGGCGTCGAGCAGGAAGCCGAACTTCTCCTGCGCCTCCTCGGCGGAGATGCCCATCACGCCGAACACCCGCTCCTGGATGTCCTTGCGGTGGATGCGGATGGAGCCGCCCCCGATCTCGTTGCCGTTGCACACGATGTCGTAGGCGTAGGCCAGGGCCGAGCCCGGGTCGGTGTCGAAGGTGTCCAGGTGCTCCGGCTTGGGAGAGGTGAACGCGTGGTGCACGGCCGTCCACGCGCCCGAGCCCACCGCCACGTCGCCGGCGGCCGTCGCGTCGTCGGCCGGCTCGAACATGGGCGCGTCGACCACCCACGTGAACGCCCAGGCCTCGGGGTCGATCAGTCCGAGCTTGTCCGCGATCTCGCCACGGGCCGCGCCGAGGAGCGCGCGTGTGGACTTGACGGCCCCGGCACCGAAGAAAATGCAGTCTCCGGGCTCCGCGCCGACGTGGGCGGCGATGCCCGCCCGCTCGGCGTCCGACAGGTTCTTGGCGACAGGACCGCCCAGCTCGCCGTCCTCACCGACCAGGATGTAGGCCAGCCCCTTGGCTCCGCGCTGCTTGGCCCATTCCTGCCAGGCGTCGAGCTGACGTCGCGGCTGCGACGCGCCGCCCTTCATGACCACCGCGCCGACGTAGGGGGCCTTGAACACGCGGAACGGCGTGTTGGCGAAGAACTCGGTGCACTCGACCAGTTCGATGTCGAAGCGCAGGTCGGGCTTGTCGGAGCCGTACCGACGCATCGCCTCGGCATAGGTCATCCGCGGGATGGGGGCCTGGATCTCGTAGCCCGCCGTCGCCCACACCTCGGTGAGGATCTCCTCCGCGACCGCGATCACGTCGTCCTGGTCGACGAAGCTCATCTCCACGTCCAGCTGGGTGAACTCCGGCTGCCGGTCGGCCCGGAAGTCCTCGTCCCGGTAGCAGCGGGCGATCTGGTAGTACTTCTCCATCCCGGCAACCATGAGGAGCTGCTTGAACAGCTGCGGCGACTGCGGGAGGGCGTAGAAGGTGCCGGGCTGCAGACGTGCGGGGACGAGGAAGTCGCGCGCGCCCTCGGGGGTGGAGCGGGTGAGGGTGGGGGTCTCGATCTCGACGAAGTCGTGGCGTGCCATGACGCTCCGCGCGGCGGAGTTGACCTTCGACCGCAGTCGCAGTGCGGCACCCGGACCCTCACGGCGGAGATCGAGATAGCGGTGACGGAGGCGTGCCTCCTCTCCCACCTCGTCGTCGAGCTGGAACGGCAGCGCCGCGGACTCGCCGAGCACCTCGAACGAGACCACGTCGACCTCGATCTCACCGGACGCGAGGGCAGGGTTCTCCGACCCCTCCGGGCGGCGGTCCACGACGCCGGTGACGGCGACGCAGAACTCGTTCCGGAGACGGTGCGCGCGCTCCGCGATCTCCTCGGAGCGGAACACCACCTGACACACGCCTGTGGAGTCACGGAGATCGACGAAGATCACCCCGCCGTGATCCCGGCGGCGCGCCACCCAGCCGGCCAGGGTGACGGTGTCCCCGGCGTCGGCGGCTCGGAGCTGGCCGGCGGAATGGGTGCGCAGCACGGGGTGGTCCTCTCGTCGGGAATGCTGGATGGTCGGCGAACGGCGACGGGACCCGCCGCGGTTCGTGCGGTCGGACCCGGGTTCGGACGACGCACAGTCTACGTCCACCCCCCGGTGTCCCCGGCGTCGGCTGCGGCCGACGCCCGGCGCGGACGGTCCCGCCGGATCGATCCGGTCGTGCGGCACCTCCGGTCCGCGGGTGTCGCGATCCCCGTCGGCGCTCAGCGGGCGACGAGCCCCGTGACGTGGTCGACCACCGAGTCCAGCGGGACCGCGTTCTGCTCGCCCGTCGCCATCGTCTTGACCACCACGGTGCCCGAGGCCAACTCGTTCTCACCCACCACGAGGGTGACCGCGGCCCCTGACCTGTCGGCGGCCTTGAACGCCCCCTTCATGCCGCGGTCGCCGTAGGCCATGTCGGCGCGCAGACCCGCCTGACGGAACCCGGCCAGGACGGGCACCATCGCGGCCCTGGCCGGAGCGCCGAGCGCCACGCCGTACACGTCCACCCGGCCGCCGACGGTGGGGTCGATACTCTCCGCCTGCAGCGCCAGCATCGTGCGGTCCACGCCGATGCCGAATCCGATGCCCGACAGGTCCTGCCCCCCGAGCTGTTCCATCAGTCCGTCGTAGCGCCCGCCGCCCCCGATCCCGGACTGGGCGCCGAGTCCGTCGTGGACGAACTCGAACGTGGTCTTGGTGTAGTAGTCCAGGCCGCGGACCATCCGGGGATTGACCTCATAGGCAACGCCGAGTGCGTCGAGGTGCGACCGGACCTCCGCGAAGTGGGCGGCGCTCTGGTCCGAGAGGTGGTCGATCATCAGCGGGGCGTCCGCGAGCTGGGCACGGACCGCCGGGCGCTTGTCGTCGAGCACGCGCAGCGGGTTGATCCGGGCGCGCTCCCGGGTGGCCTCGTCGAGATCCAACCCGGCGAGAAAGGCCTGCAGCCGCTCCCGGTACCCGGGGCGGCAGGTCTCGTCCCCGAGCGAGGTGAGCTCCAGTCGGAACCCGGTCAACCCGAGGGAGCGGAACGCCTCGTCGGCCACCGCGATCACCTCGGCGTCGAGGGCGGGGTCGTCGATCCCGATCGCCTCGATGCCGACCTGCTGCAGCTGGCGGTACCGCCCGGCCTGGGGACGTTCGTAGCGGAAGAACGGGCCGGCGTAACAGAGCTTGACGGGAAGCTGCCCGCGATCCAGGCCGTTCTCGATGACCGCACGCATGACCCCGGCCGTCCCCTCGGGCCGGAGGGTGACGCTCCGGCCACCGCGATCGGAGAACGTGTACATCTCCTTGGAGACGACATCGGTGGACTCACCCACGCCGCGGGCGAACAGCGCGGTGTCCTCGAAGATCGGCAGCTCGATGTGCCCGTACCCCGCCCGCCGGGCGGCCGAGGTGATCGCCTCCCGGACCGCGACGAACCCGGCCGAGGTCGGGGGGACGTAGTCCGGCACCCCCTTCGGTGCCTTGAGCGCGGTCTTCTTCTGAGTGCCGGTCACGTGTGGTGGATCCTTGCGTGTAGTCGGTGGGTGGATCGGGGGGCGGGGGTCTAGAGGTCGCGTAAGAACGGGTTGGACCGCCGTTCCCGGCCGACGGTGGTCGAGGGGCCGTGGCCGGGCAGCACGACCGCGTCGTCGTCCAGTGTGAGGAACTTCTTGGCGATCGACTGCATCAGCACATCGGTGTCGCCCGCGGGAAGATCGGTGCGACCCACCCCGTCCTGGAACAGCACGTCGCCGCCGAGCACGATGGTCCGCCGCCCCTCCTCTGTGTCGGCCACGATCCGGAAGGACACCGACCCGGGGCTGTGTCCGGGTACGTGGTCCACGTCGAAGGTCATCGACCCGAATCGCAGGGTGTCGCCGTCGAACACCTCCACGACCTCCGCCGGCTCGGTGAAGGTGACGCCCTTGAGCATGGCGGACAGGTCGAGCGAGAGCCCCTTGCCCGGATCGGAGAGCATCACGCGGTCCTCTGGGTGGATGTACGCCGGCACACCGTAATGATCGGCGACCTGCCGGGCGTTCCAGATGTGGTCCAGGTGACCGTGGGTGAGCAGTACCGCCCGTGGTCGCAGCCCCGCCTCGGACACCTGGCGGCGCACCTGGTCCTCGGCGTCCTGGCCCGGGTCGACGATGACGCAGTCCCCTGCGGCGTCGGACACGATGTAGCAGTTGGTCTGGAACATCCCTGCCGGGAATCCGATGATCTGCACGTCCCGCGCTCCCTTCCTCGATGGCCCGAGGGCTCCGTCGCAGGGCCCCGGGCCGACTGGGCCGCACACCGGAGTGGTGTGCAACCGTCTCGCCCCGACCTGGTAGACAAGACCCCTGGGCTGGAGCGCTGTGGTCTGCTCGCTTCGGCCCCACCGCGGCTCCAGCCGACTGTTCCAGCCTAGTCCAGGTACCCAGGAGGGTCAGTGTCCACCAACCAGGAACGCCGAGCCGAGGCGCGCCAGCGCCTGCGCGAGCAGATGGAGGCGCAGGCCCGTCGCGAGAAGCAACTCAAGATCGTGGCGGCCTCGGTCGTCGTCGCGGTCCTGCTGGGGATCGTCGGGGTGGTCGCCTGGATCAATTACGACCGCAAGCGCGCGGAGGAGTACGCGGCCAACTGGCTGACCTGCGAGTACCCCGCTGACACCGAGACCCCCCAACCGCTCGACCCCGCGGAGTTCGAGGACCAGGGCGACGAGGTGGTGGCCGAGGTGGAGGAGTTCAACGCGCAGGTCGAGACCGTCAACGAGAACAGGCGCGAGGCCGAGCCGCCGTCGGGTGACCAGGCCCGCCGGGGAACCGCGGAACTGACCATCACCACCGACCGCGGCCAGATCCCCCTCACGCTCGATCGTTCCGGCGCGCCCTGCAACGTCGCGAGCTTCGTCCACCTGGCCGAGCAGCGGTACTTCGACGACACCGAGTGCCACCGTCTGACCGTGGCGGAGGAGACCACCGGCCCGGAGGAGGTTCCCGGACTGTCGGTACTGCAGTGCGGCGACCCGACGGGGACCGGGCTGTCCGGGCCCGGGTACTCCGTGGTGGACGAGCCGCCCGCGCCCGACACCCTCGAACTCGCGGCCGACGGGTCGGGTGCCGCCATCTACCCCCGCGGAACCGTCGCCATGGCCAAGTCGCAGGCGCCCGACAGTGCCGGGAGCCAGTTCTTCCTGGTGTACGAGGACTCGGCGCTCCCGCCGGAGTACACCGTCATGGGAACGGTCGGTGAACCGGGGCTGGAGGTGCTCGACGACATCGCCGAGACCGGCGTGAAGAGCGACGATCCGACGGACCGCGACAACCAGGTGCCGCGGCGTCCCGTCACCATCGAGTCCGTGGTCGTCGACGCCCAGTCAGGACTCCCCGACAGGTGAGTCGGGGGCCGGCCCGCCCGCCGAGGCGCGGTCGGCGGCCGGACCGACCGGGCTCCCGGCTCAGTTCGACGTCATCCGGTTGACGTCGAAGACCCCCTCGACGCCCCGGACCGTCTGCAGGACGTGTCCGAGGTGTTTGGGATCGGCCATCTCGAAGGTGAACCGCGAGATCGCCACCCGGTCGTCGCCGGCCGTCTGGACGGACGCGGACAGGATGTTGACCTTCTCGTCCGCCAGCACCTTGGTCACGTCCGACAGCAGCCTGTGTCTGTCGAGCGCCTCCACCTGGATCGCCACCAGGAACACCGCCCCGGGTTGGGGTGCCCACTCGACCTTGACCAGTCGCTCGGGCTCCCTGTGCAGGTCGGAGGCGTTGGTGCAGTCGGTGCGGTGGACGCTCACGGTGCCACCGCGGGTGATGAACCCCAGCACCTCGTCCCCGGGGACCGGCATGCAACAGCGGGCGAGCTTGGCGTGCACGTCCTTCACCCCGCCCACCAGGATCCCCGGACCGGGGGGCGCCGGTCGGTTCGAGGTGATGTTCTTGTCCCGCGAACGGTCCGCCAGCTCCTCGGTGACCTCGTCGACCCCCCCGTGGGCCGCGACGAGCCGACCCACGACGTGCTTCGCGGAGACGTGGTTCTCCCCGATCGCCGTGTAGAGCGCCGTGACGTCGGCGAAACCCAACTCACGTGCGACGCCCGCCAGTGACTCGTTGGAGAAGACCCGGTGGACGGGCACCCCGCCTCGGCGTACCTCCCGAGTGATGAGATCCTTGCCCCGTTCGAGGGCCTCCTCGCGCCGCTCCTTGGCGAACCACTGCCGGATCGAGCTCTTGGCCCTGCCCGAGACGACGAACTTCTGCCAGTCCAGACTGGGGCCCGCGTTGGGGTCCTTCGAGGTGAAGACCTCGACGACCTCGCCGTTCTCCAGTGGCCTCTCGAGCGCGACGAGCTTGCCGTTGACCCGCGCACCGATGCACCGGTGACCGACCTCGGTGTGGACGGCGTAGGCGAAGTCCACCGGTGTCGCACCGACGGGGAGATTGATCACGTCGCCCTTGGGCGTGAAGACGAAGATCTCCTTGCTGGTCATCTCGAACCGCAGGGAGTCCAGGAACTCCCCCGGATCGGCGGCCTCCCGCTGCCAGCTCAACAGTTGGCGCATCCACGCCATCTCGTCCACCTCGGCGGGATCGCCGTGGTGCTTGCCGCGGGTCTCCTTGTACCGCCAGTGCGCGGCGATCCCGTACTCGGCGTTCCGGTGCATCTCGTGGGTCCGGATCTGGATCTCCAACGGTTTGCCGTCGGGACCGATCACGGTGGTGTGCAGTGAGCGGTAGACGCCGAAGCGGGGCTGGGCGATGTAGTCCTTGAACCTCCCCGGCATCGGTTTCCAGGCGGAATGCACCACGCCGATCGCGGCGTAGCAGTCCCGGACGTCCTCGCACAGCACGCGAATGCCCACCAGGTCGTGGATCTCGTCGAACTCGCGTCCCCGGACGATCATCTTCTGGTAGATCGACCAGTAGTGCTTGGGTCGGCCCTCGACCCGGGCCTGGATGTGGGCGTTCTCCAGCTCGGCCCTGACCCGGGTGATCACCGTTCCCAGGTAGACGTCCCGGCTCGGCGCGCGATCGGCGACCAGTCGCACGATCTCCTGGTACTTCTTGGGCTCCAGGATCGCGAAAGCCAGGTCCTCGAGTTCCCACTTCACGGTGGCCATTCCGAGACGGTGGGCCAGAGGCGCGATCACCTCCAGGGTCTCGCGGGCCTTCTTGACCTGCTTCTCCGGCGGCAGGAATCGCATGGTCCGCATGTTGTGCAGGCGGTCGGCGACCTTGATCACCAGCACCCGCGGATCATGCGCCATCGCGATGATCATCTTGCGGATCGTCTCGGCCTCGGCCGCCTCGCCGAAGTCGACCTTGTCCAGCTTCGTGACCCCGTTGACGAGGTGTGCGACCTCGTCACCGAAATCCGAGGCCAGGGCCTCGAGGGAGTAGTCGGTGTCCTCCACGGTGTCGTGCAGCAGCGCTGCCACGAGGGTGGTGGTGTCCATGCCCATCTCGGCGCAGATGGTCGCCACCGCCAGTGGATGGGTGATGTAGGGGTCGCCGGATTTCCGGAACACGCCCTCGTGCTGGCGTTCTGCGAGCGCGTAGGCACGCGAGAGCAGCGCCACGTCGGCTTTGGCGTGGTGGATCCGGTGCACCCGGACAAGGGGTTCCAGGACCGCGGGAGTGGACGTCACCGTCAACCCCGAGGTGAGGCGCCGGGCCCACCTGGCCCGGACGCGACGGCCGGCGGACGGGCGGGCGCCCGGGATCACCGGGAGGGGCTGGGTGTTGGGCTGGGTGCTGGACCGGGTCTGCTCCGCAGGTGCGGGCTGGGGGCCGGCTCCGATGTTCGCGGTGGGATCCTGCCGATCGGTCATTCCGGCTTCTCCCTCCATGTCCGGTCCGTCAACGACGGGCGGTGGTCACGCGACCGTGAGGCAGGTCAGCGGTGTGCCGGACAGTCTATCCCTACCCCCGAGCCCGGGTACTTCGAGCACCACCGACAGGCCGGTCACCACGGCGCCACAGTCGTCGAGGAGCCCGACGGCCGCTCCGAGAGTGCCGCCGGTGGCCAGGACGTCGTCCACCACGAGGATCCGCGTGCCACTGAGGTCGAGGCCGTCGGCGGGGAGCTCGAGCGTCGCCGCCCCGTACTCGAGTTCGTACGAGCGCGAGTGCACGGGCGGTGGAAGTTTGCCCGCCTTTCGGATGGCCAGCACGCCGGTGCGCAGCCGCAACGCGACCGCCCCGGCGAGCAGGAAGCCACGCGCGTCCAGCCCTGCCACGTAGTCCACCGACCCGATCTCATGACCCGCGGCGAGGCCCGCCACCACGGCGTCGAAACCCTCGGGGTCGGCCAGCACGGGGGTGAGGTCACAGAACTGGACGCCGGCCACCGGGAAGTCCTCGACCCGGCGCATCAGGCGCTCGACGGCGGCCACGACCCCCGGGGACACACCCGAGGTCCCGTAGCCCTTCATGCGGTGGCCCCGGCCTTCTCCCGGCGGGCCAGGACCTTGGCGGTCTGGCGCTTGGTGGCGGGATCGAACTCCTTGAGCCACACCAGCAGCGGGGTCGCGAGGAAGATCGACGAGAACGTGCCCGTGATGATGCCGACGACCTGGACGATGGCGAGGTCGAGCAGCGTGCCCACCCCGAGGATCCACACCGCGACCACCAGCAACGCCAGCAACGGGAGGATGCCGATGGTGGTGGTGTGGATCGATCGCATGAGCGTCTGGTTGACCGCGAGGTTCGCCTCTTCGGCGTAGGTGCTGCTCGAGGAGTGTTTGCTGCCGCGCGTGTTCTCGTCCACCTTGTCGAACACGATGACCGTGTCATAGAGGGAGAAACCGAGGATGGTGAGCAGGCCGATGACCGTGGCGGGTGAGACCTCGAATCCCAGGAGCGAATAGACGCCCGCCGTGGTGATGACGTCGAAGAAAAGCGCGACGACGCCGGCCACCGACATCCGCCACTCGAAGCGCAGCGCCATGTAGCCGAACACGATCACGATGAAGACCGCCAGGGCGATGATCATCTGCTGGGTGACCTGTCCACCCCAGCTCTCGCTGCGCGCGGAGTCGCCGACGGCCTCGATCGAGACCTCGCCGCTCGCCGCGACGGGCTGGAACTCCTCCACGAGCGCGAGCTTGGTCGCGTAGATCTCGTCACTGGTGAGGAAGCCGGTCTCCACCTCGACGATGCGCGCGTTGCCGGCTCCCACGATCTGGACCGTCTGGGGCTCCTGACCGAGAGTCTCCTCGACGACGGCGGCAACCCGGCCGGTCTCCGCATCCCCCGCCGGCATCGTCAACTTGGTGCCGCCGGTGAAGTCGATCCCGAAGGTGAACCCCCGGAAGATGATGCTCGCGAGGCAGATCGCGACGATCGCCCCGGTCAAGAGGAAGTACAGGCGGCGGCGCTGCACGATCGGGAACGCGCCGGTCCCCGTGTAGAGACGGTTGAACAGGCTCTCCGGCTGGTCGGGACCCGCCGTGCCGTCGGAGTCGATCGTTCCCGGGGCGCTCATCGGCCCTCCTCCTCGGAGTCGTCACGGCGCGGCAGGATCATCGTCACGCCCGGGGACGCCGGCCCCGGATCGGTGGGTCGCCCATCCGGGCCCCGCACGGTGGCGGACACGCCTCGGCCGCGCTCGGAGCCCGGATCGGATCCGTCCTTCTCGGCGTCCTGCTCGTGGCGGCGTCGCTCGGCGGAGTCGGCCCGGAGGGACTCCATCCGGCCGAGGCCGTTGGCCCACGGCTTGGTGAACAACGGCTTGGTCGAGGCCAGGTACACCAGCGGCCACAGGACGGTGAAGGCGACGAGGACGTCCATGACGGTGCTCAGTGCCAGGGTGAAGGCGAATCCGCGGACCTCTCCGGTGGCCAGCAGGTACAGCACCACGGCGCCGATCAGACTCACCACGTTGCCGGTGATGATGGTGCGACTGGCGCTCTTCCACGCTCTGGGTACCGCGGATCTGAACCGGTGACCGTCGCGGAGCTCGTCCTTGATCCTCTCGAAGAACACGACGTAGGAGTCCGCGGTCATGCCGATACCGATGATGAGGCCCGCCACCCCGGCCAGGTCGAGGCTGTAATCCACCGTGTACCCGAGGAACACGAGCATCACATAGGTGACGAGGAACGAGATCACGAGGGAGAAGAACGCGATCACGCCGAGCAACCGGTAGTACAGCACCGTGTACACCAGCACCAGCAGGAAACCGATCGCTCCTGCGAGCAGGCCGGCCTCGAGGGAGGCCAGACCCAGCGAGGCGGGCACGTTGTCGACGTTCGGGTCCTCGAACGAGATCGGCAGGGCGCCGAACCGGAGGTTCCCGGCGAGCGTCGCCGCCTCGTCCATGGTGAAACTGCCGGTTATCGACGTGGCCGACCCGACCGGGGTCACCCCCTGGACCACCGGCGCGCTGATCACCTCGCCGTCCAGGAGGATGGCGATCTGGCGCTGCAGGTACTCCTGGGTCAGGCGCGACCAGGTGGCGCTGCCCTGTTGTCCGGGTCCGGCGTTGAACCGGAACGACACCTCGTTCTGACCGGCCTGCTGGCTGAAGCCGGAGCTCACCGAGTCCTTGACGATCTGCTGGCCGTCGAGGCGCTCACCGTCCTCCGGTTCGCCGACGAGCAACGGGACGGGGCCGAGGACGTACTTGGCGCCCTCTCCGCACGCGATCAACGCCTGGGACTGATCCTCGAATCCCGCCGTGATCTCTCGTTCAGGGCACCGGAACTCAGGCAGACGCTGGATGAGTTCCTCGGGGTCGCCCTGTCGTACCTCGAGGGCCTCCTCCACCGCCCGGGCGACCGCCTCTCGGTCACCGACCGCGGCATCGACGGGTTCGACGTCCCCCTCGGCGACCGGCTGGACCTCGAGGACGGGGCGTATCGTCAGTTGCGAGGTGGTCCCGAGGTCCCGGGCCTGGCTCGAGTCCTCGCCGGGGACCGTGAGGACGATGTTGCTGCCCTCGATGACCACCGAGGTCCCGGCCACGCCGAGGCCGTCGACGCGATCGCGGATGATGTCCTGGGCCAGACGCAGGTCCTGCTCGTCGGGCTGTCCGATGGGGATCAGCGTGACCCGGGTCCCGCCCTGCAGGTCGATGCCGAGCTTGGGTGCGAGTCCCCGATCGGCGACGGCAAACGCCGCGAGGAAGAGGATGAAGAACACCAAGCAGAACGAGGACAGCAGTGCCCAGGGCCTGGGGCGGGCGTCTACACGCCGAGAACGGACTGGTGACACGGGTGATCTCTCTCGGTCTTCTGCAGGGGCCTCCGGCTGGACGGCCCCATCACACTACTCGCCGGTAGCCCCTCGTCCGGAATCAGCGCCGTCTTCTCCGGTGGACGATCCGGGGGTCGTGCCGGGGTCGAGCTTCTCGCGGATCACCCGACGGTCCCACTGCGTCCGGACCCCGGGGGCGATCTCCAGGACCAGGGTCTCCTCGCCGACCGTGACGACCGTGGCGTGCAGCCCGGAAGTGGTGAGCACCTGATCACCGACCGAGAGTGAGGCCTGCATCTCCTGCAGGTCCTTCATCGCCTTCCGCTGCTTGGAGCTCTGGAAGAACATCAGCGCGACGAGCGCGATGATCATGAGTGGCAACAGGAGTTCCAGTCCCATGGGGGTCCTCTCGTGTCGGGACCCGTCGGTGGGTCCGAAGGTGTCGGGTCCGGGCGTCGGACCGGTCTCGTCCGAGGATGCCACCCGGGTGGTCATCCGCGCGGGCCGGGTCCCGTCTCCGTCTCCACCGGCAGCATCGGTTCGGTCGGATCCCTGTCCGATCGGCGCAGGCCCAGGTGCTCCCACGCCGCGGCGGTGGCGACCCGGCCACGGGGCGTGCGGGCGAGCAGACCGGCACGGACGAGGAACGGTTCACAGACCTCCTCGAGGGTGGTCGCCTCCTCCCCCACGGCCACGGCGAGCGTGCTCAATCCGACCGGCCCGCCCTCATGTTGGACGAGCAGCGCGCGCAGGACCGCACGGTCCAGTCTGTCCAGGCCCAGCTCGTCCACCTCGTAGACCCGGAGCGCCGCGCGGGCGACCGGTACAGTGACCCGCCCGTCCGCCCGGACCTCGGCGTAGTCGCGCACGCGGCGCAGCAGGCGGTTCGCGATCCGCGGTGTGCCGCGGGAGCGCCCGGCGATCTCCATCGCCGCGTCCGGTTGCACCGGGATCTCGAGGATCTCGGCCGCCCGGGAGACGATGCGGGCCAGGTCCTCGTCCGTGTAGAAGTCCATGTGCGCCGTGAAGCCGAAGCGATCGCGCAACGGGCCGGTGAGCGCACCTGATCGGGTGGTTGCGCCGACCAGTGTGAACGGGGCGATCTCCAGCGGGATGGAGGTCGCGCCGGGCCCTTTGCCCACCATGATGTCGATCCGGAAGTCCTCCATGGCGAGGTACAGCATCTCTTCTGCCGGACGTGCGATCCGGTGGATCTCGTCGATGAACAGGACGTCGCCCTCGATGAGGTTGGAGAGCATGGCGGCGAGATCCCCCGGGCGTTCCAGAGCGGGGCCGGAGGTGATGCGGAGCGATCCCCCGAGCTCGGCCGCGACGATCATCGCCAGGCTCGTCTTTCCCAGACCCGGCGGGCCGGAGAACAACAGGTGGTCCGGGACCACCCCACGCCGGGTGGCCGCGGTGAGAACGAGCTCGAGTTGCTCGCGTACCGTCACCTGACCGATGAACTCCCCGAGGTTCCGCGGACGAAGGGCACCCTCGACATCGGAGTCGAACGGGGTCGACGCGGCGGACAACCCCACCTCCGCCTCGCTCCCGTCCGCGTCCCGGTACGGCCCGGTCATCAGCGCCTACCGAGCGACCGCAGTGCCAGACGCAGGGCCTCCGCCGGACCCAGGTCCGGATCGTCCGACAGGACGGCGGCCGCCGTCTTCTCCGCCTCCGTGGCCGAGAAACCGAGTCCCTCGAGCGCTCCGGCCACCTCGGTCGCCGCCGGGGCCGCGGACACCCCGGGTCCGGCGGCGCTGCCGTCGGCGTCGTGTACGGGCCCGACCTTGTCCTTGAGCTCGAGGACCATCCTCTCGGCCGTGCGCTTGCCCACCCCGGGCACGCGGGTGAGCGCCGAGACGTCCTCCGTCCCCAGCGCCCGGACCAGCTGGTCGGGTTCGAGAGTGGCCAGGATCGCCAGGGCCAGGCGCGGTCCCACGCCGGAGACCGTCTGCACCGTGGAGAAGAGGCGACGGGCGTCCGCGGAGTCGAACCCGTAGAGCGTCAGCGAGTCCTCGCGCACCACGAGCTCGGTGTGCAGCGTGCCCTCCGCGCCCCGGCGCAGACCCGCCAGCGCGGCCGGTGTCGCGTGGACCAGGACGCCGACGCCACCGGTCTCCACCACGCAGCGGTCCAGACCGATCTCGGCCACCGTCCCCCTGATCGAGGCGATCACCAGCGCACTCCCTTCGTTCGAGCCATCCCCCGTGCCGCCGCCCGCGCGCGTTCCTGGTCGGCGGTGCTAGTCCCGCTCCGCGACCGACCGACTCCGGCGGCGCGGGTCGCCGCCGCCCTGCCCTCGACGACCTTGGCCTCGAAGCCCGCGCGGGATCTCGACACCTGGGCGTCGAGGGCGGCCACCCGACCCTGCATCGGCGCCCGCCAGCTGTGGCAGACGGCCAGCGCCAGCGCGTCGGCGGCGTCGGCCGGGCTCGGGGGCTTCTGCAGGCCGAGTATCCGCGTGACCATGAGTGTCATCTGCTTCTTATCGGCGCGACCGCTCCCGGTCACTGCCGCCTTGACCTCGGAGGGGGTGTGGAACGCCACCGGGATGTCCCGGTAGGCCGCGGCCATGGCCACGACGCCGGCGGCCTGCGCCGTGCCCATCGCGGTGGACACCTGGTTCTGGGCGAAGACCCGCTCGATGGCCACCACGTCGGGGCGGTGGATGGCCATCCACTCGTCGGCCACCTCGTGCACCGCACGGAGGCGGCGCTCGACGGGCTCGTCCGTTCTGGTCCGCACCACGTCCACGTCGAGGGCGGTGACGCCGCGACCGGGTGCGGTCTCGATCAACGCGAGACCGCACCGGGTCAGCCCGGGGTCCACTCCCATGACGCGCATCGAACCTCCGCCGATCGGTGATAGAACCTACGTTCGATAGCGTACCAGCGCCAGGCTCCTCAGGACTCCAGCGACGCGAGCACGTCGTCCGGTACGTCGACGTTCGAGTACACGTTCTGGACATCGTCCGAGTCCTCGAGCGCGTCGATGAGGCGGAAGATCCTCCCCGCCCCCTCTGCGTCGACCGTCACCTCTACGGAAGCCCGGAAGACCGACTCGGCCGAGTCGTAGTCGATCCCGGCGGCCTGGAGGGCCGACCGGACCTGGACGAGGTCGGTGGGTTCGCAGATGACCTCGAAGCGGTCGCCGAGGTCGTTGACCTCCTCGGCCCCCGCGTCGAGCACCGCCATGAGGACGTCGTCCTCCTCGAGATCGCCCTTGTCCAGGATGATCTCGCCCTTCCGTGTGAAGAGGTAGGCCACGGAACCCGGGTCCGCCAGGTTGCCGCCGCCCCGGGTCATGGCCGTCCGGACCTCCATCGCCGCGCGGTTGCGGTTGTCCGTCAGGCATTCGATCAGCATCGCCACGCCGTTGGGCCCGTAGCCCTCGTACATGATGGTCTCCCAGTCGGCGCCGCCCGCCTCCTCGCCGGCACCACGCCGACGCGCTCGCTCGACGTTGTCGCCGGGAACCGAGTTCTTCTTGGCCTTCTGGATGGCGTCGAACAGCGTCGGGTTGCCGTCGGGGTCACCACCACCGGTGCGGGCCGCCACCTCAATGTTCTTGACGAGCTTGGCGAAGAGCTTTCCGCGCTTGGCGTCGATCGCCGCCTTCTTGTGCTTGGTGGTGGCCCACTTGGAATGGCCTGACATAGGGAGTTCCGCCCTCCGGGTGTCTGGGGATGAGGCCTGGATGACCTCCGGGTGACTTACAGGTGCCGCTGACGGCCCACTCTACGAGGTCGCCGCCGTCACCATGTCGAGGAAGTACCGATGGACGCGCACGTCGTCGGTGACCTCGGGGTGGAACGAGGTGGCCAGGGCGTTGCCCTGGCGCACGGCGACCACGTGCTCCCGGCCGTCCGACGCATGGACGCCCGCGAGGACGTCGACGTCCGGTCCCACGCTCTCCACCCAGGGCGCGCGGATGAACACGGTGCGCAGCGGGTCGGGGCCGAGGGCGTCGACGACGAGGTCGGCCTCGAACGAGTCGACCTGCCGGCCGAAGGCGTTGCGTCGGACCGTCATGTCGATGGCGGAGAACCAGGTGGCGTCGGGGCGGGTGTCGAGCACCAGTGACGCCAGCAGGATCATGCCCGCGCACGAGCCGTAGACGGGCATACCGTCCGCGATGCGTTCCGACACCGGCTCGTACATCTCGTACACGTCCAGCAGGCGGCTCATCGCGGTCGATTCACCGCCCGGGAGCACCAGTCCGTCGACGGAGTCGAGTTCCGATCGGCGGCGCACCGTCACGGCCTCGGCGCCGACGGTCTCGAGGTGCCGAAGGTGCTCGGCGACGTCGCCCTGGAGGGCGAGCACACCGATCCGGGGCCGGCCCGACGCGCTCACCCTCGGTCCGGGTCGGTGCCACCCGACATGTCCACCGGGAAGGGTTGCGCGCCCTCCCGGAGCCGACGCGACAGCCCTTCCTGGGTGACCGCGGCGACGAGGCGCCCGGTGCGGTCGAAGATGCGACCCTGGGTGAGGGCCCGGCCCCCGAAGGCGGACGGTGACGTCTGGTCGTACAGCAGCCACTCGTCGGCCCGGAACGGGCGCAGGAACCACATGGCGTGGTCCAGCGAGGCGTCCTGGGTCGGCTCGTCAGGATGGATGACTTTCGCCGAGCTGAGCAGGGTCATGTCCGACATGTAGGCGAGGGTGCAGACGTGGAAGTTGGGGTCGTCCGGCAGCTCGTCCACACATCGGAACCACACCCGCTGCTGGGAGGCGAACTGTGACGATCCGCGGAGCTTCTCGCGAGGCACCATCCGGATGTCCCACTGCGCCCACTCGTCCACGAAGACGCGGTGGGTCTCGTCCAGGTCCTCGTACCGGGGCGCGGGAATCTCCTCGGCATCGATGACCTGTGGTATCGGGTCCTGATGCTCGATCCCCTCCTGGTCGCGGAGGTGGAAGGAGGCCGACATCGAGAAGATCGGCTCACCTTCCTGGATCGCGGTGACCCGCCGGGTGGCGAAGCTCCGCCCGTCCCGCAGCCGGTCCACCTGGAAGACGGTGGGTGCAGACGGGACCCCCGGCCGGATGAAGTACCCGTGGAGGGAATGGACGTGCTTGTCGTCGTCGACGGTGCTGACCGCGGCGGTCAGTGTCTGGCCGGCGACCTGACCGCCGAAGGTGCGCTGCAGATGGGTCTCGATCGCGTGACCGCGGTAGAGGTCGCGGTCGATCCGCTCGATCGCGAGGATGTCCTCGATCTTGGCCACCGGAGGGTCACCAACCCCGCTCGGCGAGCCGGTGCGGCTCCGGGATGTCGTCGACGTTGATGCCCACCATGGCCTCGCCCAGACCGCGGGAGATGGTCGCCAGGGTCTCGGGGTCGTCGTGGAAGGTGGTCGCCTTGACGATCGCCTTGGCGCGCTCGGAGGGATTGCCGGACTTGAAGATGCCCGACCCGACGAACACGCCCTCGGCGCCGAGCTGCATCATCATCGCGGCGTCGGCGGGGGTGGCGATGCCGCCGGCGGTGAACAACACCACGGGGAGCTTGCCCTTCTCAGCCACCTCCTTGACCAGCTCGTACGGCGCCTGGAGCTCCTTCGCCGCCACGTAGAGCTCGTCCTCGGGCAGGTTCTGCAGGCGGCGGATCTCCTGGCGGATCTTGCGCATATGGGTGGTGGCGTTGGAGACGTCGCCCGTGCCGGCCTCCCCCTTGGACCGGATCATCGCCGCGCCCTCGGTGATGCGCCGCAGCGCCTCACCGAGATTGGTCGCACCACAGACGAACGGGACGGTGAACGCGAACTTGTCGATGTGGTTGGCATAGTCGGCCGGAGTGAGGACCTCGGACTCGTCGACGTAGTCCACGCCGAGCGCCTGGAGGATCTGTGCCTCGACGAAGTGACCGATGCGCGCCTTGGCCATCACGGGGATGGAGACGGCGTCGATGATCCCGTCGATGAGGTCGGGGTCGCTCATCCGCGCGACCCCGCCCTGGGCGCGGATGTCGGCGGGGACGCGCTCGAGGGCCATGACGGCCACGGCGCCGGCGTCCTCGGCGATCTTCGCCTGCTCGGCGGTCACGACGTCCATGATGACGCCACCCTTGAGCATCTCGGCCATACCTCGCTTGACGCGTGCGGTTCCGGTGGTGTTCTCGGTGGACTGCGGCTCGCTCACGAAATAGGCCTTTCCTGGCGTCGATGACTCGTGGTAGGCGTCCAGTGTAGGTCGCCCTGACCTCGGTTCCCCAACCGCCGCCCCACCGTGCGGGGTCAGCCTCCCGCAGGTGGGTGGTCGACGAGTTCGACGTAGTCGGGCATCGGTGCGCATCCCGCCAGCCGGAACGCTCTCACGGTGCCCTGCTCGCGCAGGTTCCTCGTGTCGCGGACCGCGTCGTTGTAGAAACTCCGGGCCATCGCCACCCGGTCGGTCACGTCCTCGAGCTCTGCGGCGAGGTCGGCCGGGAGCGCGGCCACGTCAAGCCCCGCCAGCAGCGTGCCGAGGCTGTTCTCCGCCCGTTCGGTGTCCGGGGAACCGTCCTCAGGGGGCCGACCTCCGTGACCGGGCGGGCCTGGCGGACCGGCCCGACCGGATCGCCCGGGCCTGTCCGGCGCCGGCTCCGGACGGGGGTCGGTCCCGGTGACGGTGTCCGAGGGGTGGGCCCGAGCCCGCACGAGGGCGTGCGACAGACGCTGGGCCGCCACGGGGTCCCTGCCCCCCAGTTCGGCGATGATCGCCGCGGTCACCGTGTGGCGGCGCTCCAGCGCGCCGATCAGGGCCGCCCGGGCGAGATCCGTCCGGATGTGCAGCCGGTCGAGACGATGGGCGGTGACGTAGGCGGTGATCAGGGCGGCGACCAGCAGGAGGGCCAGTAGGACGACGACGAGGACGACCTCAGCGGACATGAAGCGTCTCCCCGGGGGCGCGGACGGTCTCGTACACGCGGATCACGCGCTCGGCCACGACCGGCCAGTCGAACTCCCGGACGGCCTCCGACGCGCGGGCGCACAGATCGGCGCGGTGCGAGGAGTCGCCGAGGACACGGATGAGGGCGCGGGCCAGGGCGTCGGGATCCCCGACGGGGGCGAGTTCTCCGCACTCCCCGTCGCTCAGGACACGGCGGAACGCGTCGAGGTCCGAGGCCACCACGGCGGTCCCGGCGGCCATGGCCTCCACCAGGACGATCCCGAAGCTCTCGCCGCCGGTGTTGGGGGCGCAGTAGACGTCCGCCGCCGCGAGTACCGCGGCCTTGCGGGTGTCGTCGACCCGGCCGAGGAACTCCACGTCGAGGACTGACGGCAACCGGGCACGCAGGGCCCGTTCGTCGCCGTCACCCATGATCCGCAACCGGAGGCCGGGCACGGCCCGCAGCACGTCCGGGAGCGCGGAGACGAGCACGTCCATACCCTTGCGCGGTTCGTCGTAGCGTCCGAGAAAGGCCACCGTGGGTGAGTCGCTGTACTCGGCGGAGGCGTCGACCCCGCGGAAGGCCGACACGTCGACCCCGTTGGGGATCTCCACCGCGCCTGACCCCAGGGCCTCCATCTGCCACCGCCGGGCCAGGGTCGAGACCGCGATCCGACCGCGGATCTTCTCCAGCAGTGGCGCGAGGGCCCCGTCTGCCGCACCGAGGATCATCGATTTCGTGGTCGAGGTGTGGAAGGTCGCCGTGATGGGCCCGGAGGACATGGCCAGGGCGAACATCCCCACCCCGGGCGCGTTGGGCTCGTGGATGTGCAAGACGTCGAGCGGTTCGTCACGCAGCCAGTGACGGGTCGCGCGCCAGGCCGCCGGGCCGAAGCTCAACCGGGCCACGGACCCGTTGTACGGGATCGGCACCCCCGGGCCGGTCAGCGTCATCCCGGAGACAGGGGCGTTCTCGGCGCGACCGGGAGCGAGTACCCGGACCGTGTGGCCGCGCCGACGCAGCTCCTCGGTCAGGTCCACCACGTGAGCCT
This sequence comes from Dietzia sp. SYD-A1, assembly GCF_015356725.1. NCBI lineage: Bacteria > Bacillati > Actinomycetota > Actinomycetes > Mycobacteriales > Dietziaceae > Dietzia > Dietzia sp. SYD-A1. Next base: position 846 of record NZ_JADDKI010000004.1, on the reverse strand, counting down.
GGACGCCCCCCGGCGCATCGAAGGAGTAGGGACAGATCATGCCGATGCGCACGGGTCGATCAACCCTCGATCCGTGCGCGGCGGTCGGCGGACAGGTCGGCCAGCCAGAGGGGTTGGAGCATGTGCCAGTCCGCCGGGTGACGGGCTATCCCCTCGGCGAACAGGTCGGCCATCGCCTGGACGCCCGCCTCGACGCCCCCGGAGACGTCCACGGGCGGGGTGATCCGCACGCGCATCGTCTCCTCGTCGGGGTACCAGAACTGCGCCACAAGGAGCGGGGCCCCGGTCTCGACCGCGAGCCTCGCGGCCCCGGCGGGCATGCGGGTGGTCTCACCGAAGAAGGTGACGGGGACGCCGGTGTGCCGCAGGTCGCGCTCGCCGGGCAGGCACACGATCCCGCCCCCGGCGAGGAACTCGCGCAGCGCCTCGAACGGAGGCGTCGGGCCACCGGTGTGCGGATAGATGGTGAAGCCCAGGCTCTCCCGGTACGCCAGGAAACGCTGGTACAGCGATTCCGGCTCCAACCTCTCCGCGACCGTCGCGAAGGTGCCGTACCGGCGGGCCAGCCAGGTCCCGCCGAGATCCCAGTTGGCCGAGTGCGGGAGGGCCACGATCACGCCGCGGCCCCCGGCGAGCGCCGCATCGAGATGCTCGACGCCCTCGATGGTCCGATCCATCTCGCGGGCCACCGCCTCGCGGTCCATCGACGGGAGTCGGAACGCCTCCCGCCAGTAACGGGCATAGGACCGGAAGGAGTCCCGGATGAGGTCGTCCGGAACCTGTGCCGGCTCGACGCCGAGGACCCGCGACAGGTTCCGGCGTAGTTGGGAGTCCTCGCCCTGACGT
>NZ_JADDKI010000049.1:0-2526 GCF_015356725.1 Dietzia sp. SYD-A1 | reverse complement strand
AAACTAGCCAAGCCCAACCGAGCACCTCACGTCTCATTTGATTTGACACGCTCCGGTCTGCCGCTATCTGTGACCAGACCGGTGCTCGCGTGTATCGCCATGAGCAGATGCCGCCACAGAGCGTCGACAGAACCCCGCCATATAACGGCGAAAGCCACAGCGGCGACGGTTGGCGGCATGCCGTCCCGCACGGGTGTACCCCAACGGGATCCTGCCGCGAGCAGGAGTCATCGACAGCAGCATGACGCTCGGACGCTCGGCACCCCAAGGAACGGCGGGGCTCCAGGTGTGACCGCGACGAACTGCCCGGCCCTTGTCTGGATAGTCGTTAAGATAAGGACTCGTTGTCCACTTTTCGTGTTCGCAGTGATGACATCGGACAGATCATCAACGACGGCTCCTGTCCGGTCTGCGTGCTATCCCACTATGGAGGTTGTTAGTGACTCGTCGACGTGGGTTCCTCGCAGAGATGCAGCGGCAGGCTCGCCTGGCCGAGCAGCGTCAGCGTGCAGCAGCCCGTCAGCAGGTGGCAGCCGTACGGCGTGCCGAGCAGGCGCAGCGGGCTGCGGAGCGTGCGCAGGTGGCTGCGGCGCGCTCCGCGCAAGCTGACCGTAAGCGATTGGAGCGCGAGGCCCGAGCAGCGCATGTCGAAGCCATGCAAGCTCGGGTGGAGTCACTAAATGCAGAGCTGGCTGAGCACTATGCAGAACTGGACGGGCTTCTGGAGGCAACCCTTGACGTAGACGACTATGTCGATCTCGAGGCTTTACGTGTGACCGCCCAACATCCACCGTTTCCCAGGTCAGATCTCCGCACCCCCGTCCCCGCGCCAGCGCCGATCCCGGAGCCTCCACTTCCCGTACGCCGTGAAGTTGCGCCACCGAAAGGCCCGTTCGGACGGAAGAAGAAGTTGGCCGCAGCCGAAGCCGAGGTTGATCGCCGCTACGCCGCCGATTACCAGGCATGGCAGGCCGCGATGGATTCGCTTCCTGCGCGCCAGGCAGCACAAGCTGCGGAGCATGCCGAGCTTGAGCGCGTCCGGCTCCAAGCGCTGGCAAAAGCGACCGCACAGTATGAGGCGGAGTCCGCGGAGAGGGAGCGTGCGGCGCGAGAACAGAACGACGAGTTAGACCAACTGATCGCCGGGCTCGGGTACGGCACGGTCGAGGCAGTACAGGAGTATGTCGGAATCGTGCTGGCCAACTCTGTCTACCCTGAGCATTTCCCTGTGGGTCATGAGTCCGAGTTCGAGCCGGCCACAGCAGAGCTCACGCTTCGGGTCACAATGCCTGGTCCAGAGACTGTGCCAACCATTAAGGCGTACAAGTACACGAAGTCCACCGACGAAATCGGTGAGACGCAGCTTTCGCAGAAGGCCGCCAAGGACCGCTACGCAGGCATCGTGCACGCTGTCGCACTGCGTAGCTTGCATGAAGTTTTCGAGGCTGACCGCCGCGGGCTGATTCGCAGCATCTCACTCGAGCTAGGCACCGAGACGATCAGTCCCGCCACAGGGCGTGAGACCTACGTTCCCTTTGCCGCTGTAGCCGTTGACCGCGACTCGTTCAACGAGCTGGACCTCTCGGAGATTGTCCCGGCCGTAACACTCCAGCATCTCGGCGCGGTGGTCTCGAAAAACCCGCACGGTCTGGCCCCGATCAACCCATCTGGCATCAGGCGCCTCTAGCCAGCCATGAACCTAATTTTCAACCCACCACCGGGATGGCCTAAGCCCCCACCCGGCTGGCAGCCACCGGCCGGATGGACCCCTGATCCCACCTGGCCCGAACCGCCGGCCGGTTGGAAGCTATGGCTATCAGACTCAGACGAGGCCACTACGCCGACCGAAGTCGAAGACCTACCCGAACCGGAACCTCCTGCCGATCCCCAACAAAACCCGAACGCGCGAATCGCTTTCTTGGAAGCCGAGAATGCCGAATTGCGCCGCGCATTGGCTGCTCGTGAAGGGGAGCGACCGATCGATCTCGACGATGCCCGCGTTCTGCAAGCAGCAGGTATCTATCGCTACCATCATCCGCTGGAGTCTGCCGCCGCGTACAAGGAGCGCCTTAAGGAGCTCGAAGCCCGGATCGCCGACTCAATCCGCGAGAGCCGAGCCATTGTGAAGTCCGATCTCTTCACACTGAACAACTCACTCGCCCAGGGACGTCGCATGACGTCGGACTTGGGCAAGCTAATGCTGCGCGCATACAACGCCGAAGCTGACAACGTCATCCGTTCCTTGCGGGCAGGAAACGTCGACACCGCAAAACGTCGGCTCGAGGCATCGCGGACCGCCATCGCGCGTCTCGGAGCACTGATGGAAATGCGCATCGACGACGCATTCCATGCGTTGCGCGTTGAAGAGATTGAACTCACCGCCGACTGGTTGATGAAGAAGCAGGCAGAACGCGAAGCAGCCCGCGAAGAACGGGCTCGGCTTCGTGAGGAGGCACGCGTCCAACGAGAGCTAGCCCCGCTGATTCACGGGCCGGTGTGACTGCTGCTGTCGGGTGACGGCGGGCT
>NZ_JADDKI010000491.1:0-2018 GCF_015356725.1 Dietzia sp. SYD-A1 | reverse complement strand
CACCGGACTGGCCGGCGCGGGGTCGCGGGCGACCGCGCGGCGCCGGGCCCCCAGGAGCAGCTGCAGCGCGATGGCCTCGTCGAACCGGAGTCGGTACCCGGCCCTGTCGGCGTCGTTGACGGTCTCCGGCAGATGAGCCTTGCGCAGCGCCTCGTCCAGGCCCATCAGACCGGCGGCCGCCAGGACCGTGTCGTCGAGGGGGTCCACGACGGGCACGAGGGCCCGGATCGCGGTCACGATCGCGCCGAGCAGGTCCCACGAGGTCACGCTCTTGCTGGCCGAGTAGATGGGCAGGAGGGGACGGTCGAACAGACTCGGGCCGCCCTCGGCGTCGATCTCGGACGCCAGCCGGGCCAGCGCGGCGAGATCACCCGAGCCCCTGAGCTCACGACCCTGGCCCGAGACCGGGCGCAGGACCAGGAACTCCGGGTGGGTGAGGTCCAGGGACCGGCGGAACCGCGACACGGTCCCGTCGAACATCGCCACCGTGCCCACCGGGAGCATGAACTTGATCCTGCGGCCGGCGAAGTAGACCACCTTGAACGTGGTGTCCTCGTCCTTCACCGTGAGCGTGAGCATCTCCCGCGACTGCCCCTGCTTGGTGGTGTAGTTGCGGGTCGTGGCAGTGGTGACCGTCCCGATGATCGTCACCCGCTCGCTCTCGACGAGTTCGCGCTTGTCGTAGCGCTGACCGTGCTGGCGGTAGCGGCGGGGCAGGGTGTGGAGCAGGTCGCCGACGGTCCGGTGGCCGAAGGCCGCGGTGATCCGCTCGGCCAGTCCGGCGTCGAGGACCTCCCCCAGCGCCGAGTCCGTGGTGACGAACGCGGTCATTCGACCCCGACGTGCGCGAGCACCCGACCCGGTCCGGCCGCATACCCGACGACCTCCACGTCGGGATGTCCTTCGCGGATCCTGGACAGAGCGGTCTCGGTCGCGGCGTCGTCGTACTCGGCTCCGAGCAGCAGCGTCACCAGCTCGCCGCCGGAGGAGAGCAAGCGGTCCGCGAGCGCGCAGACGGCGTCCACCGGGTCCGTCTCGATGAGGGCGACATCGTGGCCCACCATGCCGAGGAGATCACCGGCCGCACAGCGGCCCACCAACGTGAGCGCGTCGTGTCGGGCCCGCACCAGATGGGCGTGTCGGGTGGCCGCCGCCGCGTCCGCCATCCCGAATCCGTCCAGGGACAGGGTGGTCGAGGGGTCGTGAACGGCGAGGGCGGACAGCCCCTGTACGACGGAACCCGTCGGGAGGATGAGGGCGTTGCCGTCGATGTCGCGCAGCGCGGCGTCGAGGGCTTCGATCTGGGCCCTGGGTAGCTCACCGTTGGGCAACACGAGCAGCTCATCGGCGGACAACGCGAGGACCGCGTCGATCACTCCGCCCTCGTCCGCATCGACCGTCTGCGCCCCCGCCTCCGAGAACAACTCGGCCAGCGGCCCGTCCGGGACGATCGCCACCACGACCCGCTCGGGTTCACCCGCGACCCGGCCCTCCGCAGCGCCGGACGCGCCCCGTCGACGGTGCCCGGCCTCCGTGCTCCCGCCCACCGGGTCCAACATGTCGGTCACACGGATCTCGGTGACGCGGCCGAGGGACAGGGCGACCTCGATCGCCGACCCGATGTCGTCGGTGTGGACGTGAACCGCCCAGCGGGCGTTGTCGCCGGTCCCGCCGTCACCGACGACGACCACGCTGTCGCCCAGGGTCCGGAGCGCCGACCTGAGTTCGTCGGCCCGCGCGTCGTCGGAATGGGTCAGGGAGTACATGACCTCGTACCGGGTGTCCGCGGAGGCCTCCGTCGCTCCCCCGTCGGCGCCGTCGCCCTCGCCGGTCGGCTCGGTGAACGGGTCCTCCGGGACGACGTAGTCCGGCCGCTCGGGCGCCTGGCCCCCCAGCACCTCCACCATGGTGTCGAGCAGCACCAACAGGCCCCTGCCGCCCGCGTCCACGACGCCGGCCCGGGTGAGCGCGGGCAGTTGGGAGGTCGTGCGGTCGAGGGCACCATCGTGACCGTGCTC
>NZ_JADDKI010000490.1:0-677 GCF_015356725.1 Dietzia sp. SYD-A1 | reverse complement strand
GCCGCAGGCGCGGACGTCCACGGGTCCGTCTCGCCCGTCATCCGCCTGCTCTCCCGGTTCGCGCAGGAGGGCGCGCGTGGGCGCGAGGAGACCAAGTCCGCGATGGCGCTGATGGCGCACGCGCTCAAGCGGGGGTACCGCCACCTCGGCGAGGTCCTGGCCGCCGCCGGACGACTGCCCGACGCGGACCTGGTGTTCTTCTTCGACCGTGCGGAGCTGGGCCGGATCGTCGGGCCGGGGGAGATCGGCGATCTCGTCCAGAGCGCCCTCGCGCGCCGGGAGGCACTGGCGTTCCAGGACGTGCTGGAGTTCCCCGACGTGTCGGTCGGTCGCCCGGTCCCGCTGATCGCCCGGCCCCCGCGTGAGGCCGCGGGCGGGGAGATCATCGGGCGACCCGCGAGCCGCGGATCGGTGGAGGGCGTGGTGCGCGTGGCCAGGTCCATCTTGGACGCCCGCGAGGTGCGGTCGGGCGAGATCCTGGTCGCACCCGTCACGGATGTGGGCTGGACTCCCTACTTCACGGTGATCGCCGCGCTGGTCACCGACATCGGCAGTTCGGTCTCCCACGGGGCCGTGGTGGCGCGCGAGTACGGGCTGCCCTGCGTGGTCAACACACTGGTCGCCACGCAGACGCTGCGGACCGGTGACCTCGTCCGGGTGGACGGCGACCGGGGGGG
>NZ_JADDKI010000489.1:0-3003 GCF_015356725.1 Dietzia sp. SYD-A1 | reverse complement strand
CGCCACGCAGACGCTGCGGACCGGTGACCTCGTCCGGGTGGACGGCGACCGGGGGGTGGTGACGCGGTTGGACCGGAGCGCGGACGTCAGGTGAAGTAGTCCGGGCGGCTGACGTAGGTGTCGGTGACGAACATGACCCCCGAGGCCTCGTCGAGCAGGGACCGCAGTCCGACGAGCAGCGCATCGACACGGTGATCAGGGATGACGGTGATGAGCAGGGCGAGGGTCTCCTGCTCGTTGAACAGCAGTCCGCCCTCCCGGTATCCGTGGTGGCCCAGCCCGGACACCCCGGAAATGGTGGTGAAACCGGTCGCGCCGGAATGCTCGATGAGTCGTCGCACGTCGGGGGCGTCGGATCCCGGGACGATCACTTCGATCTTGGTCATCCTGGTGAGGTTGGCTCGGGTCATGGTCATTCTCCGATCTCGGTGGGATACGGGGTCCATCCACCGCGGGCGCGGTGGTGCCATCGGGGGGACTGGTCGTTCCGGGCCAGCAGGGTGATCCAGTGGTTGTCGACGAGGTCCCGAACCCCGGGGTTACGGGCCAGGATCGCGTCTATGCGCTCGTGCGGTGCGTGGACGAGGACCAGTAAACGCATGGGTTCATGCGCGAGGTGATCACCGACCGCCACGGACTGCCAGGGCAGACCGGTTCGCAGGTCGCCGCCGGGGCCGGTGACCACACCGATCCCGCCGACGACGTTGTGGGTGGTCTTGGTGCCGGCGCCGAAGGTCCGGGGGGCGACGGTGGAGAAGTAGTACTGGCAATTGATCCACTGTGCGACCACCACGGGCGCGGTGAGGATCGTCTCCAGCGCGCTCCCGGACGGGTCCTCGTCGGCGTTGTAGGAGTGCAGGAAGCATCGACGACGGAGGTCGACGCCCTCCGTGACCGCCCGCGGCCCGATGATGATCGCCGCGTTCCCGGCGAGGCCCCACTCGGGGTAGACCTGGGCCCAGTCCGCACCCCGCGCGTCGACGTGGCGCGCGGCCGCGCCCGGCTCCGGGCTCACGGGCGCCCCCGGAAGGAGAGCGGAGCGTTCGATCGCGAGGCGCTCGCCGGCCTCGGCCAGGTCCCCGACGAGCCGCTCCAGGTCGTCTCGGTGCGACTCGGGGATCTGGTGGCGATCCAGAACGACGACGTGGTCGGTGGTGGTGTCGTGTTCGGCGGCGACGAACCAGGTGTCGTCCGGGATGGCGATACCGCGACCGGACAGCGCATCGCGGACGCCCCGGTCGTTGAGGATGTCCACGGCCGCGCGGGCGTTGGGCCCGCCGGCGTTGCCGCCGCACGCCCCGCAGGTCAGCGCCGAATGGTAGGGGTTGTTCTCGGTGGACGCCCCGTGTCCGCAGAGCACCACCAGTCGCGCGAAATCGGTGGTCAGGCCCATGACTGACAGTGCCGTCTCAGCGATCTGCACCCGTTGGTCCAGGCTCAGTGAGCTCGCGGTGTCGATCACGGTGCGGGCGACGGGCGCGATCCGGGCGCGGACACGGGCGCGCCACCGCCGGACGTGGCGGGGTGCGATGGTCTTGGCGGCCGCGGCCGGCCCGTTGGCCCAGCCGAGGATCTCCGCGAGGACGAATGGTGCCGCCAGGTCCGCTTTGGCGGTGTGAACCGCGTCGGTGGTGGCCGTGAGCGAGTTCAGTCCGGCCAGGGTCCGCCGCGCCTCCCCCCGCGCGGTCGGTGCCGGTTGTTCGTACAAGTCGATCTGAGGCGTCACCAGCGCGGGAGCCGAGACGGTGGGGTCCCCCTTGGCCAGGCCGTGGATGCGGCAGGCCACGGCGAAGAACCCCGCGAACCCGAATGTCCGGTACCCGCCCAGCCCCTCCAGATGCCGCCTGAGCCCCTCGGAGCGAGGATCGATGCACAGCACCAGTTGCGCCTCGGCGCGGTCGGACGTCGAGGACGGCGCGGGATCGCGCAACCGGGCCAGGAGGCCTCGCCGGTAATTCGTCTCGTAGGCGTCGAGCCAGACGAGGGGCCGGGACGCCACGGGCATGTGGTCGAGGATCCGCGCGACGTCCGCCTCCTCGTCTGCGTTGCGACCGATCGCGCCCAGGGCGCGGGCCGCGAGATGGGCCCGGTCCGACCTCGACGTCGCTCGCGGTGCGGGTGCCGGATCCAGATCGGGGACCCCACGGGAGGCGTCGAGCAGATGGGCTTCGTAGCTGAGCCGCAGCGCGAGGTAGTCGACCAGGTCGATCCCGGAGCCGGGGGAGTTGCTACGCCACAGGACGTGCCCGGCCCAGCCCGGGAGCCGCGTCAGATGCGCCCGCAGGTAGGCGATCCGCTCGCCCCCGTACCCCACACCGAGCAGGTGCAACGCGGTCGTGACCGCATCGGCCGGGTCGGAGGGCAGCTTTCTGAGGTTCCGGCGGGCCACCGGTGGCAGGGTGGTGTCGCGGGCCGCGAGATCGGCCCAGGCCCGATAGAACCCGTGTTCGCGGCCGGGGAGAGACCAGGCGGCCTGCCCGGGGTCGAGAAAGGCCGAGCACCACTTGGCGGTGAGGGCGTCGATCGCCGCGGCCGTGTGCGGACAGGTGCGTTCGCTGCGGGTGAGCAGCCGCCGGGTCGGGGCCGGCGGGATCGAGCCATGGAGGAGGTCCGCTGTCAGTACCTCCGCAGGGGTCCGGACGCGGCCGGCGATCTCGACCGGTGCCGCACGGACCGCCTCGGGGACCTGGCGTTCGAGTGCTTCGAGGAGGTCGTGGCTGGTGATTCGACCGGCGGCGTGGGCGGCGCGGAACCTCGATTCACCGAGGGTCCCCTCGGCGCCGTAGAGATCCCCGGCCGCCACGAGCGCCTCATGGAAGGGCCGATGTTCCAGACCGCCGAGCGGGTTGACGGCGATGAAGCTGCCCAGCGGCCACACGGGGGTGAGCACGCGGGCGGCCACACTGATCTCGGCGCGGACCCGTGTGCGATCCACGGCCCTCTGATCGGCGGGCGTGGTCATGATTCTCCTCTCACGGCAGGAGCGAGCGTGCGGGCGGGAGC
>NZ_JADDKI010000488.1:0-1703 GCF_015356725.1 Dietzia sp. SYD-A1 | reverse complement strand
GCCCAGCACCCCGCCGGCTCGGCCGGTGCCGACCATTCGGCCGGCTCGGCCGGTGCCGCCGGTTCCTCCGAGGTCCCCGGGGTATAGCCGATCCGGGGGTCAGTCCCGATCCGCGACGAGCCTCCCGAGTTCGGCAAGCGACACCGTCCCGCGGTCGAAGTAGGCCGAGTGCACACCCCGGCTCGACCCCGGCCCGGACCCGGGTTCGGTGACGTCCACCCTGAGCCCGCCGAAGTCCTCCGTCCCCGGCCGCTCGCCCAGCACCCCGATGGTCGACCACCACGGCACCGGATCCCACCGCGAGGCCACACCCACCACGTCGCGCTCCTCGGCTCGGCGCGCGGTCCCACCCTCGTCGACCCACTGCTGAGCGACCGAGTCGACGGTTGCGCCGGGGCTGCCCACGTGGATCATCCGGTCCGCGGCCAGACCACTCGGATCCGCCGCCGCCGCACCCAGGACCGCGGATCCGTAGCTGTAGCCCACCGCCGCGTGCGGGGAGTCCACGCCGTCCATCCTCTCGACGGCATCCAGGCCGGCGGCGAAGGTCCTCAGGTCATGGGCATGCGCACGCGCGGGCGCTGCCGACAACCCCGCTTCGCTGACCTTCTCCGGGGCGTCGTATCCCTGCCACGACACAGAGACACACGACCCGGTGTTCGGGACCGCGCCCTCGTCACACATCGCTCTCGCGCGCTCGGCCGTGCGATCAATCGACTGGATCGACGAGCCCGTGCCGGGGATGAGCGTCACCACGGTGTCCGCACCGTCGGGGTCCCCGCTCGCCACCACCGCCCGACCGTCCCGATGGAGCGCGAGCAGGTGCCGGCCTGGGTCCTCGGCGAGGTGGTCGCCCAGCGCGACGAGCCCGGGAGTCGCCCCCGCCTCCGTGAGCCTGCGGAGCCGCGTCCGGTTGATCGCGTCCCGGGTCGCGGAGGACAACCCGGCCACCGAACCCAGATCCGGGTGGTCCCGCGCGAGTCGTTCCCTCTCCGCCGGCCCGAGAGAGTGCCACAACCCGGCCACGACGCGAGGATCATCGTCGGTCGTCCCGGACAGATCGAGGCAGGCCACCGTCGCGGCATCCGTGTATCCGGCGAGCGAGTCGGCCGCGTCGCGCAACCGGACCGACAGGGCCAGGTCGGCGTCGATGACCTCCGTGTCGTCTCCCCCACCCGGGCGCACCTGCTCGTCGTCCGCCCACGCGATCAGCGCCCTCGCCAGCCTCGAACCCTCCACCCGCAGCACGTCCGCCAGGTAGAGACAGGCCCCGGAGAGCATCCTGGCCTCGGCGGCCGCATCTCCGACGCGAGCACGCGCACGCGCTCCAGCGTGACCGGACCAACCAGCCGAACCACCGGGTCCCTCACGCGCGCCCGCTGCGGAAGCGGGACCCCCTGCGGAATCGGAAGCCCTGGCAGCGCCGGAGCCCCCTCCGAGCCTGCGGGCCACGGAGTCCAGGTCCGCGGCTGTCTCCGCGGTCTCCCGCCCCACCGACGCGGCGGTGGACTCGGCGTGGTCCAGAGCGATGACCAGCGCCTCAACCCGCTGCGCCGGAGACACCTCGGGCCACCTCCTCATCGGCTCCGACCAGGAGATCCGCCGCCCTCTCCATGTTCTCAGCGATCCGGCCGGTCTCCTGGACCTCGTCCCGCGCCCGGCGCAGCAGCAACGCCGCACACTCCGCCAGCGCCGCCCCGCTG
>NZ_JADDKI010000487.1:0-1093 GCF_015356725.1 Dietzia sp. SYD-A1 | reverse complement strand
GGTCGGAGCTGCTGCCGTCGGCCGGGCGGGCTGAGCGAGGCGTCGCGCGGCGAACCCGGCCGCGACGGCTCCACCAGCGAAGGCGACGGCGGCGACAGGCCTCATGGACTCTCCCGGGGTGAACTGACAGTGAGACGACGATCCGTTGTCCCGCGACGGTGGGTGCCGACGCCAGGGCATCCGGACGAGATTAGCACCGGTTCCACCCGGCGATCCCGGGGTGGTCAACCGCGTGCGGGTGGTGGCCCTGATGCAGGAGCGGACCGGTGGAGGTCATCTCAGTGTAGGTCCGCGATCGAGGCGGCGACCTCCTCGACCACCGCCCCCGCACCGCCCGGAACGGAGAGGTCGACCACGAGCTCGGCGTTCGCCGGCCGCCCGCGGTGTCCACGGCGGTCCTCGACCGTCATCCCCCGGGTGTGCTCGCCCGCGCACTCGACACGCAGATGGACGGGCTCGGTCAGGGCCGCCCCGGGGCGGAGTGCCAGCCAGGCCACCAGGGGATCGTGCACCTGCGCCAGGTAGCCCTCGCCCACGGACTCGTGGAACTCGAAGTAGAAGCGCAGCGCGTCGACCAGATGCCTGGCCAGCGGGGTCCCGGACGCCGCCAGGAGCCGCTCGGAGTGCTCGGGGGTCCACACCGCGCGCTCGGTCAGATCGAGTCCGCACCACCTCACGGGCGGCACCGACGGGTCCACGGACCGGGCCGCCTCCCACGCCAGGCACACCCGGTCGGCGGCCTCGGGGTCCACGTCGACGTTCCACTCGCTCACCGGCGTGGTGTTGCCCGGGTGTCCGCGGAAGGACCCGCCCATCACGACCAGCCGCCGCAGCAGCCGCGGGAGCGCGGGCTCGAGTTCCAGCGCGTGAGCGATCGTGGACGAGGGACCGGTCACGATCCCCACCAGTTCACCCGGGGCAGCGCGAGCCGCGTCCACCCAGAGTCGGGCTCCGCTCCGCGGATCCGGAACCCTCGTCGACGGCGGCAGCCCCGCGTGCCCCGCACCACGGGGGCCGTGCGTCTCCGGCGTGAACGCGTGGGGCACGACCGTCGCGCCGGAGACGCACGGCCCCCGTGGTGCGGGGCACGCGG
>NZ_JADDKI010000486.1:0-1953 GCF_015356725.1 Dietzia sp. SYD-A1 | reverse complement strand
ACCCCGTCCGGTCCCTCCTCGACCCCCGTCCACGGCCCTCCGCGGACCCGCCCCCTGAACTGGGTCCTGCTCGTCGCCGGGGTCCTGCTGGCCGTGTTCGGCCTCGGCATGACAGCGGCCGGGGCGGCGATCCTGGTAGCCGACGCCTCCCAGCGGGACGGGCAGTACGCGTTCACCGACACCGACCGCCTCCAGACCGTGGGCCACGCCATCACGACCGCGCCCCTGACGATCCATGTCGACGAGGGAGCCACCGTCGGGCCCTACGGTCTCGACGACCTGATCAGCCTCCGACTCCGCGCGACCCCGGTGGTCCCCGGCCAGGACGTGTTCCTCGGTATCGCGGACGCATCCGACGTCTCTGCCTATCTCCGCGATGTCCCCCACGCGGTGATCGGTGACCAGCCGTGGGATCCCGGATACTCCGCGGGCCCCACATATGACTGGGGATCGGGGATGTGGGGATCGGGGAACGACGCCGAGACGGCCCTCGACGAGGTGCCGGGCACCCGTGCCCCCGAACCTCCTGCCGACCAGGACTTCTGGGCCCAGTCCACGACGGGTGCAGAGCAGCAGACCCTCACCGTCGACCTGCGGTCCGGCGACTGGGTGGTCGTGGTGATGAACGCCGACGGCTCCCGCCCCGTGTGGGTCGACGTCCAGGTGGGCGCACACACCGAGGTGTTCGGACTCGCCGGGCCCGGTGTTCTCATCGCCGGACTCGTGGCGTTGGCGCTGGGGCTGCCGCTGATCCTCGTGGCGACCGCGGGGCTGGGCCGGGACATCGACCGGCACGCCGACCCCGACGCCCTTCCCGGGGCCGGTGCGGGCGCCCTTCCCGCCGGCGTGGGTCCCGATCCGCTGCGTCTGACCGGGCACCTGGACCCGCAGGTGTCCCGCGGTCTGTGGTTGATCAAGTGGCTGCTGGCGATCCCGCACTACATCGTGCTGGCCCTGCTGTGGTTCGCGCTGGTCGTCACCACGGTCGCCGCGGGACTGGTGGTGCTGTTCACCGGCCGCTACCCGCGGGCGTGGTTCGCCTACAGCGTCGGAGTGCTGCGGTGGAACTGGCGCGTCGGGTTCTACGCCTACTCCGTGCTCGGGACGGACCGGTACCCGCCCTTCTCGCTGGCGCCGACCGACTATCCGGCCGGATTGGACGTGGCCTATCCCGAGCGGCTCTCGCGCGGCCTGGTGCTGGTCAAGTGGTGGTTGCTGGTGATCCCGCACCTGTTGATCGTGGGCATCCTCACCGGCGGCGGGGCGGCCCTGACCAGAGCCTCGGAGTACGGGGGCGCCGAGTGGAACATCTCGCTGGTCGGCCTGCTCGTGCTGATCGCCGCGATCGGGTTGCTGTTCACCGGCCGCTACCTGCCCCGGCTCTTCGACCTCATCGTGGGCCTGAACCGCTGGGTGTACCGGGTCGGCTCGTACGTGTTGCTCCTACGCGACGAGTACCCGCCGTTCCGCCTGGATCAGGGGCCGGAGGAGCCGGACCGGGACCCGGGGGAGGCGACCGGTCTCGTGTCGTCGGAGGACGCGGGCGAGCCCGTCAGCTAGCGCCGGCGAGCCCGTCAGCTAGCGACGGCGGGCCCGTCAGCTGGCGCCACCGCGGTGGCCCGTCACCATGCGGGCGAGGAGATCGGCGAGTCGGTCGTCGATCTCCTCGCGCTGGTCGGCGGGGATGTCGAGAGCGTCCAGCAGGGTGCCCCGCAACACCGGCCAGGCGTAGACGGCGGTGAAGACGAGGAGCAGTTCGACGTCCCCGGCCGGTGGGGGCGAGGTCATGCGGCGCAGCGCCGCGGCCGGGCGTTCGGCCGGGTCGATCATCGGGGGGAACGCGGCCTCGCGGTCCAGGGCCAGCCAGGCCAGGAGTCGGCTGATCTCCGGGTGAGCGGTGGCGGCGAGCAGCATCCCGCGCACGGCCTCGCCCGCGTCGTCCAGGTGCTCGAG
>NZ_JADDKI010000485.1:0-2499 GCF_015356725.1 Dietzia sp. SYD-A1 | reverse complement strand
GGCGGGGGTCAGCCGCTGCGGACCACGGCGAGGGCGTCGTGGTCCGCGATCGCCCGACAGGCTCGCCGCATGAGCAGGGCGAACATCGCGTCGCCGCGCTCGGTGCGGGTGCCGTACATCCATCCGAAGATCCCGAGCACCGGGGTCTGGAGCAGCCCGTAGACGTAGTCGTCCCAGCAGGTCTCGAGGGAGTAGTCGTCCACCCCGAACCCGGTGAGTGCGCGGTGATAGTCGGCCACGATCCCCCGCTCGGCGGCCCGGCGGTCGGCGACATCCAGGCTGGAGCCGAGGAAGCCGCCGAGGTCGCGCCCGGGAAGCCCCACGGCGAGGGTCTGCCAGTCGCAGGCCAGGGACGGCCGCTGGCCGGAGGGGTCGATCAGCATGTTGTCGGCGCGGTAGTCGGCGTGGAGCAGGGCGTAGCGCTCGGACCGCCCGTTGGCCCAGTCGGCGATCAGCGGTGCGATCTCGGACAGGATCCGCTGCTCGTCGTCGTCGAGCCGATCCCCCAACTCGGAGAGGAACGCCTCCAGCGCCGGCCCGCCGAGCTCCTGCAGGGTCACGTTGTCCTCGACCGACGGGCAGGAGAGCCCGTCGATGCCGCGCAACTGCGGATCGCACCAGCGTGGTCCGTGCAGTCCGGCCAGGTTGATCGCGCAGTCGCGGGCGTCCTCGATCGTCAGCCCGGTGAGCTGGTCTCCCTGGACCAGCGGCGACACGTCGTCGAGCACGAGCGTGAAGTCGCCCTCCCGCTCCCCGAGGGCCGCGAACCGCGCCCGGGGGACCCGCACGGCGACGGTCGGCGCCAGGTCCCGGTAGAACAGCACCTCGCTCCGGTAGACGCCGTGCAGGAGCGGACGCATGCCCTCGTCGGGGTTGGGGAGCTTGACGAACAACGTGGGGGGCAGCCCGTCACCGTCCACGTGGGCGACCACGCAGCAGCCGATCTGGCCGGTCCCCACGGCCTCGGTCCGCGCGGACCTGACCTCCGTGCCGAGCGCGGCGGTGAGCCACTGCGCCGTCACCTCCTGCGGTGTGCAGACCACGGAGGCGCTGGAATCGACACCGGTCATGACTGTGGGTCCTTCCGCAGGTGGAGTCGTCCGGGGTTGGGGGCGAGGTGGTCGAACCGGCGCGGGTCACGCCGTCGGCGCCAGGCCGCCAGGACCGGGGCGAGCTCGTCGGGGGTGGCACCGTGCAGGACGACCGAGTCCGCACCGAGCGCGAGCTGCCCGTCGATGCGGTCCGCACAGTGGTCGGCGCTACCGACCGCCGCGCAGGCCAGCCACTCGTCGGGCAGGACCTCGCGGGCGTGGCGCAGGATGTCCAGGTCGTCGGTCGCGTCGAGCGCCCCGGAGTGCGCGGACAGACGCTCATCCGCGCGGAACCGCTCCAGGCCCGCCGGATCCCACCCGTTCACCCGGACCAGGACGTCGCCGTATCCGGTGAGGTAGGTGGCCAGGCGGCCGACGAGCTTGCGCAGGCGCGCGGTCTCGTCGAGCGAGTCCTCGATGGTGGCCATCACCGACCAGATGCGCACCTGCGCCGGATCCTGGCCCGCCCGCTCGGCGGCCTCGCGGACCAACCGGACGGATCTGGCGACGGCCGCGTCGGACATGAAGGTGTGCAGGACCACGCCGTCGGCGATCCGACCGGCGAGCCGGAGCGAGTTGTCTCCCATGGCCATGAGCAGAATCGGGATGTCCTCGTCGAACGTCGAGTCCTGCACGAGGTAGGGGTAGCTGCCCGCCGGGCCGTCGTGGCCCACCACGGATCCGCCCCGCCACAGCGTGCGGTAGAGGCCGATGGCGTCCTCGAGTTGTGCGGACGTGACATGCGGCAGTCCCATGATGTCGAACAGCAGCGGGATGCCGCGGCCCAGCCCGAACGCGTACCTGCCGCCGGACATCCTGTGCAGCGTGGCGGCCATCGTCGCGGTGACGAGCGGGTGCCGGGTGTTGTGGTTGGTGGCGGCGGTCCCCACTCCGATCCGGGTGGTCGCGGCGACCGCGGCACCCGCCATGACCGCCGCGTCCTTGAGGGCGAACCGTTCCGACAGGAGAATCGACCCGAGACCCAGCTCCTCCGCGCGGGCGGCCTCGACGATGAGGTCGGCCGGCGACGCGCTGTGGCCGGCCAGGCCGTAGCAGGCGAGCTCGGGCATGGGGGGCGGCGCGGTCTCAGCGATGGTCATGTGTGCCCTTCGGCGGGAGGGGGGCGACCCGGGAGAAAGTGACACGTGTCACGTTACCTCGCCACCGGGGGTCGTCCGGGTCAGCTCCCGAAGATGCGGCCCAGGCGATGCTCGAGTCCGGCCCACGCGTGGGCCGCGTCGATGTCCTCGGCGAGCACGTGCAACTCCACCCAGTCCGAGCCCCCGCCCTCGTCCCTGCCCTCGTCCACGACCAGGGTGCCGGGCATGAGGTTGATCATCCACAGCGCCAGGCGGCGCCCGGCCGGGGTCCCGGACCGGATCGGGAGCCGCAGCGTGCGGGGGGAGAT
>NZ_JADDKI010000484.1:0-3169 GCF_015356725.1 Dietzia sp. SYD-A1 | reverse complement strand
GTCGACACGGTGCACCGGCCGTCCGGGCCCGCCGCCGAGCGGACGGGGTCGAGTCCGGCCTCCGTGAGTAGGGCGACGAGGGCGTCCGCACGCCACGCGGCGTCGAGGGCCACGGAGACCTGGGCGAGGGCCCCCGCGAGCGTGGACTGGCCACGGGCGGCGAGCGCGCCCTCGAGGTCGTTCGGCTCGGGGACGTGCTCGTCGGCGGCGAAGAACGACAACTGCGTCACGGGCCCGAGCCTACGGCCGGCCCCCGACACGCGACGAGGCCCCCGACGCGCGTGCGTCGGGGGCCTCGTCGATCACGGACGGTGGCGCCTCAGATGGCGCGGACCTCCTGGGCCTGCGGGCCCTTCTGGCCCTCGCCGAGCTCGAACTCGACGCGCTGGTTCTCCTCGAGCGACTTGAAGCCCGTGCCCTCGATGGAGGAGTAGTGGACGAAGAGGTCGGCGGAACCGTCCTCCGGGGCGATGAACCCGTAGCCCTTCTCCGCGTTGAACCACTTGACGGTGCCCTGTGCCATGGTGATGCGTTCCTTTTCCGTACTGCCTGGTGTGCGTACTGCCTGGTTGTTGTACTGAGTGGAGCGACCCCCGGGATGTCCACGTGGGTCGGGTCACCAATCCGTCCACGAAGTGCCCGCGAGCGGGACCGACGACCGCGACAAGTACACCACGAGACCCGGCGCTGGTGAACTGGTCGCCGCCGGGTCCTCACCCGACCGGGTCGCCCTCTACCGTCGAGGGGTGACGACGTACGGACGCGAACTCCTGGGCCACCTGCTCGAGCACCTGCCGGCCGGGCCGTCACCCGTCACCCACACCGTCGACCTGCCCGCCCGCGAGGCCCGATATGCGGACTGGCCGGCGTGGGCCCACCCGGGGTTGGTCGACGAGCTGCGCGGTCGGGGTGTCGACCGGCCCTGGGCCCACCAGGTGGCCACCGCCGAACACGCGCACGCGGGCCGGAACGTCGTGGTGGCCACCGGCACCGCGTCCGGCAAGTCGCTCGGCTATCAGCTGCCCGCGCTCAGCGCGCTCGCCGCGGACCGGGGGTCCTGCGTGCTGTACCTGTCCCCCACCAAGGCCCTGGGCCAGGACCAGCTGTCGTCGGTCGTGTCGCTGGTGGACGCCGTGCCAGGACTCGCCCACGTGACCCCCGCGTCCTACGACGGGGACACCCCGACCGACGCCCGACCGTGGATCCGCGAGAACTCCCGCTGGATCGTCACCAACCCGGACATGCTCCACCTGTCGGTCCTCGGCCGTTCCCGACAGTGGACGCGCGTCCTGCGGGGGCTCCGCTTCGTCGTGGTCGACGAATGTCACTCCTACCGGGGCGTGTTCGGGTCCAACGTCGCCCTGATCCTGCGGCGGCTCGATCGGCTCGCCCGGGCCCTGGGGGCCGACCCGACCTTCATCCTGGCCTCCGCCACCACCTCGGACGCCGGCCCGGCCGCCAGCACTCTCGTCGGCCGCCCCTGCGTCGAGGTGACCGACGACGCCTCACCCCAGGGGGGCCGGACCGTCGCACTGTGGGAGCCTCCGCTCATGGACGGGCTCTCCGGGGAGAACGGGGCCCCCGTGCGGCGGCCGGCGCCCGTCGAGGCGTCCACCCTCATGGCCGGACTGGTGGCCGAGGGCGCGCGGACCCTGACCTTCGTCCGCTCCCGGGCGGGCGCCGAGGCCACGGCGCTGCGGGCGCGAGAACGTCTGGTCTCCGACCACGGTGAGCGGGGTCGGGAGCTGGCCGGGCGGATCGCCGCGTATCGCGCCGGGTACCTGGCCGAGGACCGACGACGACTCGAGCGCGGTCTGGCCGAGGGGGACCTGGTGGGTGTGGCCTCGACCTCCGCGCTCGAACTGGGGGTGGACATCTCCGGACTCGACGCCGTGGTGAGCGCCGGGTTCCCGGGGACCATCGCCTCCTTCTGGCAGCAGGCGGGCCGGGCCGGCCGACGCGGGCAGGGCGCGCTTGTGGTCCTGGTGGCCCGCGACGACCCGCTGGACACCTATCTCGTCCACCATCCCGAGGCTCTGCTGGGCAGGCCGGTGGAGGCCACCGTCACCGACCCCCGCAACCCGGTCCTGCTGGCCGGGCAGCTCCGGTGCGCGGTGAGCGAGAGACCCATGACGCACGAGGAGGCCCGCGCGTGGGGCGCCACCGGGGTCCTGGAGGAGCTGGCCGCGAGTGGACTGGTCCGACGTCGGCCCGCCGGGTGGTACCCCGCAGCGGACGACCACACCCCGCACACGGAGGTCGACATCCGCGGGACCGGCGGGGCCGAGGTGGTGATCGTCGACGCCGTAGACGGCCGGATGCTCGGGACCATCGACTCGGTCCGGGCCCGGTCGCAGGTCCATCCGGGGGCGCTGTACCTGCACCAGGGTGAGTCATTCGTGGTGGACGAGTTGAACCTGGACGACGGGCTCGCGCTGTGCCGGCCGGAGGAACCCGAGTGGACCACCTCGGCCCGGGAGCAGGTGTCGATCGACCTGATCGAGACGCTGGAATCGGTCTCCGCCGGCCCGGTGACGCTGTCGTACGCCGATGTCGAGGTGACCGCCCGCGTGACCGGCTACCAGCGGCGCCTGCGCGGCGGGGAGATCCTCGACGTGACGCCGCTGGACCTGCCCGAGACCGTCCTGGCCACCCGGGCGGTGGTCTACACCCTGACCCCGCAACTACTGCGGGTAGCGGGACTGGAGGAGGCCGACTGGCCGGGCGCGCTGCACGCCGCCGAGCACGCGGCCATCGGCCTGCTCCCTCTCGTCGCCACCTGCGACCGCTGGGACATCGGCGGCGTCTCCACGGCCCTGCACCCCGACACGGGCCTGCCGACGGTGTTCGTCTACGACGGCTACGCGGGCGGCGCGGGCTTCGCCGAACGCGGCTACCGGCGCGCCGCTTCGTGGCTCCGGGCGACCTTGGACGCCATCCGCTCGTGCGAGTGCGAGACCGGCTGCCCCTCCTGCATCCAGTCCCCCAAGTGCGGGAACGGTAACGACCCGCTCTCCAAACCCGGCGCGATCGCGCTGTTGACGGAGGTCGTGGGGCAGCTGGCGGAGGCCGTAGGCTCATAGCGGCCCCGCGCGGGCCACCGCCGACGCCGCCCACACTCCCAACACCCCGAGTTCGACGCGGGCCTCGGCCCGGACCACCACGTCAT
>NZ_JADDKI010000483.1:0-370 GCF_015356725.1 Dietzia sp. SYD-A1 | reverse complement strand
ATGGTACTGCACTCGAGAGGGTGTGGGAGAGTAGGTCACCGCCGAACACAACTTCATGACCAGCGGGAGGGACTCATCGTTCCTCCCGCTGGTCGTATTTGTGCCTCCCTTCAACAGCAGTGCCGGTAGTCCGGCGCACGTAAGGTGAACGACGTGAACGAACCTCGGTCAGAGCATTCAGATCGAACCCCGAGACGGGGCGATGGTGACCTACCCCGCAGGGGCGACCGGGCCACCGGGGGCGGTCGTAGGGACAACAGTTCCTACGGTGAACGTCGTGGAACCCGGTACGACGGGACGGGCGCCGGCGACTCGGGTCGGCGGCCGGCAGCCCGGGGTGAATCCGCCGGGGGCCGCGGTAGCGCGGGCC
>NZ_JADDKI010000482.1:0-2132 GCF_015356725.1 Dietzia sp. SYD-A1 | reverse complement strand
GCCCCCCAGCCGGCCAGCGCGGGGCACCCCCACTTCGGCCGCATCACCACGACCGGCCAGGGGGACCCCGCCCTCGCCGCAGGACTCCAGAAGATTCTGGACGGTCGCTGGGCGGACGCGCGCCGGATGACGCGCGAGGCCATGACCCCCGACATGCTCAACCCGATCGGGGCGACGATGGAGGAGCACCGCGCGCGGGTGCTCGAGCAGATGAGGCTCCTCGCCGACTCGGGTCTGCCCGGGTTGGGGTTCCGCACCGAGGACGGCGGAACGGGTGACACCGGCGGGGCGCTGACCTCCTTCGAGATGCTCGGTCACCTCGACCTGTCGCTCATGGTCAAGGCCGGCGTGCAGTGGGGCCTGTTCGGCGGGGCCATCGCGAACCTCGGGAACGCCGAGACCCGCTCCACGTACCTGCCGGACGTCATGTCGCTGGACCTGATGGGGTGCTTCGCCATGACCGAGCTCGGTGGCGGTTCGGACGTGCAGAACCTCGAGACCACCGCGACCTTCGACCGCGAGACGGGCGAGTTCGTCGTCCACTCCCCCACTCCGAGCTCGGAGAAGTGGTACATCGGGAACGCCGCCCGTGACGGTTCCATGGCCGCCGTCTTCGCCCAGCTCATCACGCATGACGAGGAGGGCGAGGAGGTTCACCACGGGGTCCACTGCCTGCTGGTGCCGATCCGGGACGAGGACGGGAACGACCTGCCGGGCGTCACCACCACCGACCACGGCCACAAGGGCGGCCTGCTGGGCGTGGACAACGGCAAGATCATGTTCGACCACGTCCGGGTGCCCCGCGAGGCCCTCCTCGACCGGTTCGGCGCCGTGGACGCCGAGGGTCGGTACTCGTCGCCCATCGATTCGGTCGGTGCCCGCTTCTTCACGATGCTCGGAACGCTGATCCGCGGCCGCGTGTCGGTGGGTGCGGCCGCCGGTGCCACCGCCCGGACCGCGCTGGCCCTGGCGGTGCGGTACTCGCTGATCCGCCGCCAGTTCGACCACCCCGAGACGGGCAAGGGGATCCCGCTGCTGGAGTACCGCGAGCACCAGCGGCGCCTGATGCCACGGATCGCCCGCGCGTACGCCTACGCGTGCGCCCAGAACGCGATCGTCGCCGACCTGCACGACTTCGAGAAGAACCCGGATGCGTTCGACGCCGAACGTCGGCGTGAGATGGAGTCCCACGCCGCGGGCATCAAGGCCACGGTGACGGGGTTCGCCAACGACACCATCATCGAGGCCCGCCTCGCGTGCGGCGGTGCCGGGTACATGTCCGAGAACCTGCTCACCGAGATGCGCAAGGACTGCGACGTCTTCTCCACGTTCGAGGGCGACAACGTGGTGCTCACGCAGTTGGTGGCCAAGGAGCTGCTCGGCGCCTACGCCGCGGAGTTCGGGGACATGGACCAGCGCGAGACCGTGGCCTTCGCGCTCACCACCGCGGTGGACGTGGTGCAGGAGAAGGCGCGTGCGTCGACGCTGTGGCAGAAGCTCATCGACACGGTGACGGACCGGGAGAACACCGACCTGCTCGACCGCGCCAACCAGCTGGAGCTGCTGGTCGACCGGGAGGAGCATCTGTTGGAGACCGTCGCACGCCGCCTGCGCAAGGCCCAGGGGGAGGACGGTTCGGCGGCGTTCAAGGTGTTCAACTCGGCGCAGGATCACATGCTGCAGGCCGGACGCGCCCACATGGACAGCTGGGTGTTCGCCCGCTTCGCCGAGGCCGTGGACGCCTGCGAGGACCCGGAGGCCAAGGAGGTCCTGGGGACGCTGTGCGATCTGTACGTCCTGGACATCGTGGACCGCGACAAGGGCTGGTTCCTCGAGCACAACCGTCTGACGACCGAGCGCACCAAGGCCGCGACCGCCGCCCGCAACCGCCTGTGCACCAAGCTCGCGGGCAAGGCGCGGACCCTGGTGGACGCGTTCGCGATCCCCGAGTTCGTCTTCGACGTCCCGATGCTCACCGACGGCGGGGTGGACGCCCCGCTCGAGACCACATCGGGAGCCGGCGAGCGCGACTGACGGGCCGCCGGCCGCAGATCCCGGACGCCATACCGGCACACAGGGCCACCGCGGCCAGCACCGCGGCACCGGTCCACGCCACCGTCGGCGAGCCACCC
>NZ_JADDKI010000481.1:0-2645 GCF_015356725.1 Dietzia sp. SYD-A1 | reverse complement strand
GACTACGTGCGCATCGCGGAGGCGGCCGGACGGCTCGGGATAGGGCCGGCCCACCGCGAGCCGTAGGCTGGTCGGCGTGCCTCGTGACGTCTCCACCTCCGCCGGCGCGCGCGCCGTGACGGCCGTCGCCCCCGCCAAGATCAACCTCCACCTGGGGGTCGGTGACCTGCGAGCGGACGGATTCCACGACCTGCTCACCGTGTACCGTGCCGTGGACCTGTGGGAACGGGTGACGGTCGCTCGGGTCGACGGTGATGACGCCGGCGACGGCGAGGTGGTCGTCTCCGGGCCCGGTGCGGACCAGGTGCCCACGGACCGGAGCAACCTCGCCGCCCGGGCGGTCGACCTCCTCCGGAGCGAGGCCGGTACGGACGCGCGGTTGTCGATCCGGATCGTCAAGGGCGTTCCGGTGGCCGGCGGTATGGCCGGCGGGAGCGCGGACGCCGCGGCAGCCCTGGTGGCGACCGACCGACTGCTGGGACTGGGACTGGGGCGGGCGGCCCTCGAGGCGCTGGCCGCTCGCCTGGGCAGCGACGTCCCGTTCTGCCTCCGCGGCGGCACGGCGCTGGGCACCGGCCGGGGTGAGAAACTCGCGCCGCTGCTGCACGCGCGAGCCGAACAGCACGTGGTCGTGGCCCTCGCCGACGGCGGCCTGTCGACCCCGGTGGTCTTCGCCGAACTCGACCGGCTGCGCGCTGACGGGGGAATCGGCCGTGAGCTGCCCCGGGCAGGGGGCGTCGACGCACTGGTCGAGGCGCTCGCGGGCGACGACCCCGCGCGGGTGGCCGGGGTGCTCGCCAACGATCTCGAGCCCGCCGCGCTCTCGCTGATGCCGGCGCTGCGCAGGACCCTGCGGGCCGGAGCCGAGGCGGGAGCGTTGCACGGCATGGTCTCCGGCTCCGGCCCCACCTGCCTGTTCTTCTGCGCCGACCGCGACCAGGCGATCGCGGTGGCCACCGAGGTGAGCGAGACCGGTGTCGCGCGCGAGGTCCGACTCACCCGCGGCCCCGTCGCCGGGGCCCACGTCATAGACAACCCGCAACAGACACCGGAGCAGTAATGGCCCCCACCAACCTCATCAACCTCGAGCAGGGGTCGGTGTCCTTCGGGATCCGACAGGTGCTCGACGACGTCTCCCTGGGCGTCAACGCCGGCGACCGCATCGGCGTGGTCGGTCTCAACGGCGGCGGCAAGACCACGCTCCTCGAGATCCTCACCGGCGTGGCCGAGCCGGACACCGGGCGGGTCTCGCGCGTGAGCGGCCTGCGACTGGCCGTGGTGACCCAGCGGACCGAGCTGGCCGCCGACACCGTGGGCGAGGCCGTGCTCGGCGGCCTGGGCGTGGCCACACACGAGTGGGCGGGCGATCCGCGGATCCGCGCCGTGCTCGACGGGATCGGCATCCACGACCTGGGCCTGGACACCGCGGTGGGTGACCTGTCCGGCGGCGAGCGGCGGCGGGTCTCCCTCGCCGCCGCGCTGGTCCAGGACCTTGACCTGCTGGTGCTGGACGAGCCGACCAACCACCTCGACGTCGAAGGGGTGCAGTGGCTCGCCGATCACCTCCGATCGCGGTCCTCGGCCCTCGTCGTCGTCACCCACGACCGGTGGTTCCTCGACACCGTCGCCACCCACACCTGGGAGGTGGTCGACGGCCGGGTCGAGCAGTTCGAGGGCGGTTACAACGACTGGGTCTTCGCCCGCGCCGAGCGGGACCGCCAGGCCGCCGCCTCCGAGTCGCGCAGGCAGAACCTCATGCGCAAGGAGCTCGCCTGGCTGCGTCGAGGCGCACCGGCGCGGACCTCCAAGCCGCGGTACCGCATCGAGGCGGCCGAGGCGCTGATCAAGGACGTGCCGCCGCCCCGGGATTCCCTACGCCTGTCGAGCTTCGCGGCCCGGCGGCTCGGGAAGGTGGTCATCGAGCTGGAGGACGCCCGTCTCGACGCCCCCGACGGCCGCACCCTCGTCGAGGACCTGACCTGGCGTCTGGCCCCCGGCGAGCGGCTCGGCCTGGTGGGTGTCAACGGTTCGGGCAAGACGACCCTGTTGCGCGCGCTCGCCGGGGAGGCCCCGCTCGCCGCCGGCCGCCGCAAGGAGGGCAAGACCGTCCGCATCGGGTGGCTCAAGCAGGAGCTCGACGATCTGCCGCTGGACCAGCGGGTGCTCGAGGCGATCGAGGACGTGGCCGCACGGGTCGCGTTCGGCGACATCGAACTCAGCGCCTCCCAGCTGGCCGAGCGTCTCGGCTTCACCCCGGCACGCCAGCGCACGCCGGTCGGGGACCTCTCCGGCGGCGAGCGCCGGCGCCTGCAGCTCACGCGGGTGCTCATGGACGAGCCGAACGTGCTGCTGCTCGACGAGCCCACCAACGACCTCGACATCGACACGCTCCGCCAGCTCGAGGACCTGCTCGACGGCTGGCCCGGCACGATGGTCGTGATCTCCCACGACCGCTACCTCGTCGAGCGCATCTGCGACTCGGTGTGGGCCCTGTTCGGCGACGGCGGGCTCACCAACCTTCCGCGAGGGATCGACGAGTACCTCGAGCGCCGCGCCCGCGCCGGGGCCGCGGGCGACTCGGGCAAGGTTCTGCGTCAGCCGGCCTCCGGGTCCGGTGCGGGCGCCGGCTCAGGTGCGGGCTCGGG
>NZ_JADDKI010000048.1:0-22027 GCF_015356725.1 Dietzia sp. SYD-A1 | reverse complement strand
GAGCCGGTCGGCCAGCTCGGCGGGATCCGGGGCGGACAGGCCCGCGAGGCACGTCTCCTCCAGCAGGACCCTGTCCCCGCCCACGGGTATCGCGTACAGGAAGCTGGGGCCCAGGTCGTCGTCGTCGTCGTGATCGGCACGCCAGTCCATGAACAGCGCCGTCTCACCGCCGAGGGCGGGGGCGGCGTCCGCCTCGTCCAGGACGATCCCGTAGGCCGTCTGGAGGGGTCCGGTGTTGTGTGGGCCACCGGCGCCGCGGCAGTCCACGACGCGGTGCGCACGGGCGGTCAGGGCCGGCAACCCGGCGTCGTCGACGGCGGTGGTCTCGACGGTCACGCCGTCCCCGAGCGGGAGAGCCTCTCGCAGTGCGGCGTTGTCCAGCACGCTGTAGGTCCGGTTCAGCACCGCCCGTCCGGGGGAATGGAGCGCCGGGGCGTCGACGGAGTGCGCCAGGACGTCGACACCACACTGCGTCACCGAGAGCCACGGGGGCAGCTGGTCGGCCCACAGGGACAGCGTCTGACGCCACGGCGCGTCCGGCCGCGGATCGATCGCGAGCACACTCAGGCCCGCGTCCGCGCAACGGGAGGCGAGCGCACGGCCGGACGGTCCGAGACCGACGACGGCGACGTCGTAGAGTGCACCCCCCGTGGCATCCATCACGACTGACAGTACCGCCGAGGGGAGGGCGTGGACGTGCCGGGAGCGTTCTACCACCAGCTGGCCGCCGACCCGCTGACCTACCCGGGGGTCAACTGCGACCTTGTGGTCTCGCTGCACCGGGAACCGGAACCGGGGTGGGTGCATCTGGACTTCGAGACGTGGGCGGTCCCGGTGGCGGCGTCATCACCGACACGCTCCTGTCCGACGACCGGTGGGACGCACCGGCCGCGCAGTCCAGAACCTGTACGGGCGCAGAGCGGGGTGAGGTCACCCCCGGGGGCGCTGTCCGGCGGGTGGACCAGGCCCGGGCGGAGACCCCGGTCACCGGAGTCGTCCCGCGACTCGCGCCGCAGGTAGAGTGGCTGGTCGGCCAGAACCCACCCGAGAACAGACGAGGTACCCGCGCACGTGATCACCATCGACGACCTGGAGGTGCGCGCCGGCGTGCGCACCCTGCTCCACATGGACGGGTCCTCGCTGCGGGTCCAGCCCGGCGACCGGATCGGCCTGGTGGGCAGGAACGGCGCGGGGAAGACGACGACGATGAGGATCCTCGCCGGTGAGGGGGAGCCCTACGCCGGGAAGGTCGTCTCGACCAGCGACGTGGGGTACCTCCCGCAGGATCCCCGCGAGGGCAACATGGACCAGCTGGCCCGCAGCCGGGTGCTGTCGGCCCGCGGGTTGGACGTCCTGATGCTCCAGATGGCCGAGGCCCAGGAGCAGATGGTCGAGGCGCCCGACGACGCGGCGATGGACAGGGCCGTGCGCAAGTACGGGCGGCTCGAGGACGAGTTCTCCGCCCGGGGCGGATACGAGGCCGAGAGCGAGGCGGCCCGCATCTGCAGCAGCCTCGGGCTGGAGGAGCGGATCCTCACCCAGAACCTCGGGACACTGTCGGGCGGTCAGCGCCGGCGCGTGGAATTGGCCCGGATCCTGTTCGCCGCGTCCGACGGGGCGGGCAAGTCCCAGACCATGCTGCTGCTGGACGAGCCGACCAACCACCTCGACGCCGACTCCATCACGTGGCTGCGCTCGTTCCTCGAGAAGCACGAGGGCGGGCTGATCATCATCTCCCACGACGTGGAACTCCTCGAGGCCGTGGTCAACAGGGTGTGGTTCCTCGACGCCGTACGCGGGGAGATCGACGCCTACAACATGGGCTGGCAGAAGTACCTCGACGCCCGCGCCACCGATGAGGCGCGGCGCCGTCGGGAACGCGCGAACGCCGAGAAGAAGGCCTCCGCCCTCAAGACGCAGGCCGCCAAGCTGGGCGCCAAGGCCACCAAGGCCGCGGCGGCCAAGCAGATGATCCGCCGCGCCGAGACCATGATGAACCAGCTCGACGAGGTCCGGGTGGCCGACAAGGTGGCGCACATCAAGTTCCCCACCCCGGCCGCGTGCGGCAAGACCCCGATGTTCGCCAAGGGCCTGACCAAGATGTACGGCTCCCTGGAGGTCTTCGCCGGGGTGGATCTGGCGATCGACAAGGGCAGCCGGGTGGTGGTGCTGGGGTACAACGGTGCCGGCAAGACCACCCTGCTCAAGCTCCTCGCGGGTGTCGAGCGCACCGACGGTGAGGGCGGGGTCGTCTCCGGCCACGGCCTCAAGGTGGGCTACTTCGCCCAGGAGCACGACACCCTGGACATGGACGCCAGTGTGTGGGAGAACATCCGCCACGCCGCACCCGACGCGGGGGAGCAGGACCTGCGCGGTCTGCTGGGGGCGTTCATGTTCACCGGCCCCCAGCTCGAGCAGCCCGCCGGCACCCTGTCCGGTGGCGAGCGCACCCGACTGGCGTTGGCCGGCCTGGTGTCGTCGGCCGCCAACGTGCTGCTGCTCGACGAGCCCACCAACAACCTCGACCCGATCTCGCGCGAGCAGGTCCTCGACGCCCTGCGCAGCTACGAGGGCGCGGTGGTCCTGGTGACCCACGACCCCGGTGCTGTGGAGGCCCTCGAGCCCGAGCGGGTGATCATCCTGCCGGACGGCACGGAGGACCTGTGGAGCCAGGAGTACATGGAGATCGTCGAACTCGCGTAGACGAACTGAACTCTAAGATCCACTGGAGTTCCGTTCCGACACGGCGTCGGACAACTGCCTCGCTATGGTCATGGCAGAGGCTCTCAGGTCCACCGTGGAGAACCTGATTCGGTGGCCTTGAATCGTCACCTCCTCGTCGACGTGTCCGTCGACGACGGGGTGAAGAAGGAGTCCCTCGGCGCGACGATGTTCTTCCCCCTTTCCGTGCTGGGACATAAGGTAGGCATAGATCTGGAAGATGTATCCGCTTCTCAAGGTCTCGTCTCGATGGAGTCCGGCAACGACGACCCGGTTGAATTTTGTGTCGATCACGACCTTGCGTCGCACGCCGTTCGACCCGGTCAGAGGACCACGCAAAATGACGTCGGTCTGCATGCCGGGAAGGATCTCATGTATCCCTTCCGTGCTGTCCTCGATGTCCCAGTTCAGGCGTTTACCATGATCGACCTGCCATCCTCGCCTACCGAGAGAATGCTCGTAGAAGCCGTGCGCGGCGTGTTCGAATAGCTTCCGCAGGTAATTGTCGGAGTCGTCTGGGCCCACCATGGCAAAGTCATGGCCGCTCTGATCGGGAATAGAGAGCGAGAGAAGCAACTCTGCGAGGGTCAGCATTCGGTGATCCCGTGCCAGGAGGCGTTGGCGACGCAGGGACCTGGAGATATCGGGATGGGGCGGCGGGCCAGTTACTCCGGCCCCTTGCAATTGCAGAACCAGCGACCGGAATAGGGGATTGCCAGGCAAGAGAGCATCGGCACGCTGAAGTCCTGCCCGAACCAGCCGGTTTCCCGGCGTGTCGGCAACGATGTCATCAAACCGACAGCGAACCTTTCCTCGCTCGAGTAGCCGGTGGCGAGTAGTGCTTAGCACATCGATGCGCCCCCGCACCCTACAGAGGTCCTCGCTTGTCCGGACGAATCCCACGGACAAACCCGAATGCAACCGTGTCGTCACTTCCTCCGCTAGCATCCCCGCAACAAGTTCGGGAATCTCTTCAGGCAACTTCTCGACTCCGGCGAAATCATCTCCCGCATGGCGATACAGGTGCGACGCGAACAGTTGGAGCAGCCACAGGTTCCGGACCGGGATCTTCATACGTCTACGGTTCGAGTAGCGAGACGATGTACTTGGAAACTTCTTCTGGACGGTCGAACCAATACTCCTCAAGTAGAGGGGTGATCTCCGTGTCCACGACACGCTCAAGCCACTCGCGGGTGTCCAGGCCTCCGCGCCTAATGTCGGCGGAGGGGGTCACGAAGCTGTGTCCGATGCAGAATTGCCTCCCCAGCGATCGGTCCTCGGCTATGCGACTGTTGAGTTCGTCCATCCGGGCACCGAATCGCTCCAGGGTGCCGAGGTCGTAGCCGAGACCACTTACGTGCTGCGCCCAGCCATTACCGAACTGCGGTCTCAGCTCGACGAAAGCGAATCTCCGGCGTAATGCCATATCCACTAGTGCCAATGACCGATCTGCGACATTCATCGTGCCGATGATGAATAGATTTGGTGGAATATGAAATCGCTCGTCCTCGGTACGGGGGTAGGAAAGCCGCATGGCGTACTCAGAGGTCCGCTTATCTGCCTCGAGAAGCGTTAGCAATTCTCCGAAGATTTGTGCTGGGTTACCACGGTTAATTTCTTCGATTACCATCACGTACTTGTGATCAGGATCGGCCCGCGCGGTGGTACTGATCTCCAGGAACGGCCCGTCGGCTAGCTTGAGCTCGCCCTTAACGGTGGGTCGATATCCGCGCACAAAGTCCTCGTACGACATCGAGGGATGGAACTGCAGGACCGTGGTCCGGGCGCTACCGCGTTCATTGCAAACCGTCCACGCCAACCGTCTGGCGAGCCACGTCTTTCCCGTCCCCGGAGGGCCTTGAAGAATGAGGTTTTTCTTAACCAGCAATCGTTCACGCATCGCCTCAAGTTCATGACGCGGAATGAAGCTGGCGTCCTCGATGATGGAATCGATCGTAAAGATGTCCCCAGGGAGTCCACCGACCTCTACCGTCGTACCAGGTTTCTCGTCCGGCACTCCTTCATCGGCCGCACTTGACGATGTGTTGTTCGCATGTTTCCACGCCGCAAATGACAATTCCGGTATCGAGTTGAACGGGGAAGTCGAGTCAGTGATCCACGTTTGGACCTCTTCGGTGTTCGCCAGAAACGCCTCGCCGTCAATTTTCGCACGCAAGTCGAGCCCCCGGGCAAGATCTGGGTACTGGTCCGACAAGAAGCCGGCATTGACCTGGTCGAACGCGGTGAACACATGGGGACGAATCCAATACAGACCCATTGACAATTGGCGCGTGTTGCCATGCGCGGCAGCATCGAACGCCGCCACCAGTGATTCGCGAGTCTCCTCGGTCGCAGCCGACGCGTAGGCGACGGCCGATTCTGCTAGGTCCCAAAGGAGGTCAATCTGGTCTGGGTCTCGATCGTTCTCCCACCTGATGAACCATGAGTTCAGGTTGTTCACGATCGGGATGCCGGAGAACTCGGACGGTGCCGTTGCGAAAATGCCAAACTCGTCTTTGAAGGTTCGAGCAATCTGGGCTCGAGCCGATTCCTTGATCCCTCTGTTGAATGGGCTGAACACGGTAAACGGATCCACGTCCCGCAGCGCGCCACGCGTTCCGTCTGTGCGGAAGTCGGTTCGAAGGTACTTAAACAGATGCTCTAGTCCGGAGTTACGCGCGACGTTCCAGAGCTTCTCCAGCAGTACCTTTCGATCGTTGCGGTAGGTCAACACAGCGTTGGCGAGTTCTTCGTAGAAGGGCGCCCACTCAAACGCCGCCGGGGTATCCGCAGGGGGAGGATCACTTAGTAGCTGCTCGATCTCCTCTTTTCCCGTCACGAGAGTGAATAACGTGGTGGCAGCGCTCAATTCATTCTGAGCAGGAACTGAAAACTCATCTCGCGACACCCCTGTGATAAGCCACTCCACCGGGCGCCAGTGGGAGTACATCACCACATCTGCGTGGAACTCGTATTCCCCTGACACTCTCCCGATGTTCAGGGTGCGTGCCGAACGGTCGGGGCACACGATGATGTCGCCCACCTTGAGCACGTGGATGAACCGAAAGAGCGTTCCCGCCCACGCTGCTATTGAGGAGGTTGAGTCCGAGATGGCCGCGCTAAGTGCTTCTTTGAACGCGTCCCTTGTCGGCTGGATCTTAGAAAGGTCGCCTACCTCGTCCCAGCCAATTCGCACCGCACAGTCGGTAACGGGATCGATCGTCGGTTGGTCGTTGTGGATTCCCCAGAACTCCGCCATGACACAAGGCTAGCTATGTCCCGGTTCCACAGTCAGTCCTTGACGATTTCGCTAACCCGCCACCATCCGCCGCGAGATCACCTCGCTCGCCCATTCGACGGGGAGCGCCTCCGAGAACTTGAGCTTGTCGACCAGCGCAGGCGGCACCTCCGGCAGCGGCCGCTCGCTCTCGGGTAGGGACTCCCAGAACTCGAGCCGCTCGGCCGCGCGCTCGGCCCGGGCGACTTTGAGGACCTTGGTCTTGTCCGTGGAGTCGTCGTTGAGGTCCTCCACCTGAAGCCCCACCGCCGTGGAGCCCGAGCCCAGCACCTTCTTGATGACGAAGCGGTCCTCGAGGACCCCGTCGATCATCGGGCGCAGCGCGTCCATCTGCTCCGCAGCGGGCTGCGCGATCGCCGGGCGCCCGGCCTTGGCCAGGCGCCGCTCGAACCCGATCACGGGGGAGAGCCCCTGACTGGCGCTTGTGACGTCGGACTTCTTGCTTCTCGCCTCCACCGTCGCCGCGGTGGCGTCCATGACCAGCTCGCGGAGCCCTGCGTCGAACTCGCTCGTCACCGCCGACATGTCCAGGCCGCGGTCCCGCTCCAGGCGGTCCAGCAGCGAGGAGCGGTCGGGCGCCGGGGCCCGACCGCCGGTGAGGACGTAGTACGCCAGCGCTCCGAGGGAGAACAGGTCCGCCGCCATCCGGTCCGGCGTGACGATGCCCGACGCCTCCGGCGCCAAGTGCACCCGGCCCGCCAGCTCCTCCCCGGGCACCGAGGTGGCCGAGCCCGTGGCCCCCAGGACCGTTCCCGACGCCTCCGCGGCGCCCGCCCCCGACCAGCCGTCGACCTTGACCTCGATCCGGCCGTAGGAGTCGACGGGCCGCATGGCGAGCAGCGCGGCGTTGAGCAGCACCGTGGTGGGATCGAGTCCCCGGTGCGCCACCTGATGCCGGTGGGCGTACAACAGCGCGTCCGCCACCTGGCGGACGATCTCCACCCGCTCCCGGGCCGAGAGCTTGGCGCCCGGCAGAGCCACGTCCAGCGGACGGTGATCCGGCAGCGCCGGGTAGATCACCACCTCGTCCGAGGTGCCGCGCAGCGTCTCCATCGAGCGGGGAGCCACGATGTGCTCGTTGCCCAGGCCGGACAGCAGCTCGTACTCCCGGCGCAGCGTCCGGCGCATGCGCATCCGCTCGCCCTCCGTGGCGGCCGCCTCCACGTTTAGCACCCGCGCGCGGATCGGCTCCTGGGTCTCGCGGTGCTCGCCCTCCCATTCGTGGAAGCGCGGGTCAGGGGAGTCGATCCGGTCGTGCAGGAGGTACGAGCCTGCCAGGTGATCGCGGACGGTGATCCCGGCGATCCGGCGCATGGCCAGCGCGATGAGGATGCTCAGCGCCTCGCTGATCCGCTCGCGCCCCACCGGCTCCTGGACGCGGTCAGCGACCGGCGGGAGGTTGGTGTGGACCTCACGGCCCGGAAAGTCCGCCGGGTCCACCCCCAAAGATGTTGTGCGCCTTGTCCGCCGGCAGGTGCGAAGTGACCCCGGGGTCTTGGAGGAACACAGCCTCCTGGATCCACGGCAGCCGTCCCACCTTGGCTGCCACGTCGCGGATGTGCGGGTCCTCGTCTTGGTCCCGGGCGATGCGAGCGATCTCCTGCTCGAGCTTGGACTTGAACCGCTGGGCCTTGCGGCGCGTGGCCACCATCGGCGAGCGCATTCTGTCCACGCGGCCGCCACGGTCGGTCACCCAACGGTGCTCGTCGCCGCCAATCCGGCCGTGATACGACTTGAGCTCGAGCAGGTGAATGCGGGACTGACCCACCACCAGCGCGTCGACCTCGTGCCACTGGCCGTGGCCGTCCTGGAACTCGAAGTTGGCCGACACCCGGTAGGGGCGCCGAGTCCGGCACGGCGTTGGCGAGCAGGGCCAGCCCCTGCTACTCGTGCTCGAAGGCCGAGCGGGAGACCTCGGTCCAGCGGGGGGAGTTCTGCAGCACAGTGAGTGGGTCTCCTCGGGGCGGAACGGGTCAGCGGATCGGGTCGGTCGTCACCATCCGTCACATCATCTTCGAATCGTAGTGGAGCACTCGGGCGGTGGCCTGGAAACGCGTGCCCCAGCGTTCGTCTCGTGCAGCGGTCAGATCTGTCCTTCAGCCTGGCAGTTACAAGTTGAGACGCGGTGTAGAACTGACTCGCCTGTGACCGCGCACGCGATAGCTCAAATTCGGAGTCTTCCGATCTTCTCTCTCGGCCGCAGCATCGTTGCGGTGCGGCTACGGTGAGAGTGTCGCCGGATCCGGACTGACGCCGGATGCCCCGTCGACGGTCTCACGGAGGAGGTCGACCAATGGACGCAAAGCCAGTCGTCGTAGGGGTGGACGGGGGCCCGGACTCGCTCAAGGCCCTGGCCTGGGCCGCCGACTACGCGAGCACGGTCGGGGCGCCCGTGATCGCGCTCGCCGCAGTGGAGACGCCGGCAGTCGTCGGCCCGTACGCCATGGCCGGGTGGGTGGACCCCGAAGTCCTGGAGGACAGGGCTCGCACCATGCTCGCGGACTCCGTTCGGGACACGCTGGGTGACGAGGCACAGGTTGAGCAGACCGTGATCCGCGGTCATCCTGCGGAGGCGATCGTCACCGCGTCGCAGGACGCCCGGCTCGTGGTGGTGGGCAGCCGGGGATGGGGTGGCTTCCGCGGACTGCTCATGGGCTCGGTGAGCCAGCATGTGGTGTCGCACGCGCACTCGCCCGTCGTGGTCCTGCCACGTCAGTCCGAGGACGCCTGAACGACTCGCCTCCAGGCTCAGGTCCCGACACGGCGAACCAGTCCCGAGAGCACGTCCGGAAACCGGGCCGACACGCCGCGGCGGGGAAGAGCGTTCAGCGCATCGACCCGGCCGGGAAGATCGTGGGGACGACCGGTGACCAGGTGCTCGATCGCGACCAGCATCGCTTCGGGATGGGTGTCCAACGCACTGTGGCCGTTGTCGATCCGGGCGACAACCGGGTCCGGGGCGATCGAGGCCACGCGATCAGCGATGGCGGGCGGTGTGCGCAGATCCCTGGTACCGCTGAGAAGCACCATCGGCCAGGTGAACCGGGAGGTCTCGCGACGCAGGTCGACCGGCTCCGCATCGAACCCGGGGAACCGGTGCGCGATCGGAGCATAGGTGAGCGCGGGATCCAGGGGCAGGCCGTCCGTGGGCGCGCCGTACCCCAGCTCGCGGAATCCGATCGTCCCGGCGAGGTCGAACTCGTAGACCCCCGGAACGCGAGCGGGCGAGCCACCCCTGGTCGCGTACGTCTCGAGCAGTCGCCAGGCCACGGCGTCCGGGGTCGGAAACCGTCCCCGTCCCCGCACCCTCGCCCGCAGTAGCGGACCGAGCAGTTCCGGCCCACCCAACTCATAGGCCGCGCGGATCACGTCGAGCAGTCGCCGACCGTCCTCCCCGCGCGCGTGGAGACGTCGCACATCCGCCGCGATGTCGGTGTCTGCCTCCCAGAATGTCGAGCGCACGGCCCGCCGCTCCAGGTCGATGTCCGTCGACGACTGCAGCGCCGAGTCCAACACCATCCCCGCGACGCGTTCCGGGTACAGGGCGCCGACGCAGGACACGACGTAGCTCCCGTAGGAGGATCCGGCGAGGTGAGCCGAGTCCACGTGCTCCCGGTCGAGAACCGCGGCGATGTCCCCGGCGACGGCGGCGACCCGCATGGCCGATTCCGGCAGGTCCCGCCCGGAGGTGTCGGTGCGGGACAGGCCGACGCCCCTGTGCTCGATCATGATCAGATCGAGCCCGAGGCGACCGGCATGGCGCCTGAACCCGCGATAGGGGAGCACCGAACCCAGCCCCGGGCCGCCGGGGACCACCACCGTCGGGCGGCGGGTGCGCGGGCCGGTCCGCACGTAGGCCAGGTCGAACGCGGGCCTGCCATCGTCGGCCGGTCGTCTGACGCTGCGCACTTCCGGGGTACCGGCCACCAGGGACGACACCAGCGGGCGGTGCAGTATCACGTTTCCACCGACTGCCTCACCGGTGTCGACCGGCGGACCGGTCCCGGCCGCAACCCGAGCGCGAAGGACACACCTGACCGCGCGATTCTCAGATCCGCTGCTCGTGAACGTCCTCGAGGGAGGCTGCATCGGCCGCGCTCATTCTCGTGATGGGCTCTCCGTTCCACACGATGTCGTCGCCCAGAGCGCCCAGCAACTCCTTGCGCTGGCCGTGGCTCAGCTTGGCACCGTGGATGAGCGTCGCGGGGCTCCACATCATGGCGAAGGAGTCGTGCCACCCCGAACCGACGTCCTTCACGTGGAGCAGGTCGTGCAGTGAGGTGGGCAGATGCTTGAGCGGCTCGGCGAAAGCGTCGGCGAGTACGGCAAGGCTGATCTGACGCTCGACGCCCGGTTCGACGACGAACGGCTCGGAGTTCCCGCCGGTCAGCGCCTGCTCGAGCTCGTCGGCGCCGAGCAGGATGACGCCATTGGTCGGACGTGGATTGCACTCGATGGCGTAGAACTGCCCGTTGTCGTCGACGAAGTCGAAGGAGAGCTGGCCCGTGAACCCCGGATCGAGTGCCTCGACGATGCGCCTGGTGTAGTCGAGGGTGTCGGTGCTGTCCACGGCGAGGAAGGTGATGCCCGTACTGTGCGCCCACTGCTCGGGGGCGCGGTAGGTGCAGTGCGAGGTGACCCGGCCGTCCACGACGGTGCTGTAGGTACACACCATGGGGCCGTCGACGAACGGTTGCACGAGCCACGGCTGTTCCTCGGTGGGGTGGCAGTCGTCAACGGACATCTTGCCCGCCAGCGGCCCGGTGTTGGTCAACAGACCCACGCCTCCCCGCGAGAACGCCGCGCGGGCGAAATAGCGCGGGTACTTGTCGATGGCGGCCATCAGCGAGGCGTGGTCCGTGGCGACGATGGTCTCGGGGATCGGCACTCCGGACCGCTCCACCAGCCGCTGGAAGCTGGCCTTGTCGTGCAACTGCGCGAGCTTGGCAAATCTCCCGGCGAAGAGCGTGACCCCCGCGGGCAGATCGGCGGCCCGCGCCGCGAGGTAGAACACCTCCTCGAAGGTCGGGATGATCAGGTCGATCTCGTACTCTCCGACGATCCGGTTCACGTCGCGGATGAACTGGTCGGTGTCGTAGCGGGGGGAGGCCGTGACGGCATGGCCCGCGAGGTACTTGGAGTGACTGCCCGTCGCTCCCGAGTAGGTGTCGCTCGCCACCACGGTGTGACCACGGCTGCCGAGCTTGCGGATGATGTCCAGGGCGAAGGTGTTCCTGGAACTGGTGACGAGTACGCGCATCGTGGTCCTCTCAGCGGCGGTGAACACTGGTCATACTATTGCCGACCCGGGCGCGACCGGTCCCCAATCGGTACTACTGTCGAGACGACGAAACGGGGGCGCATGCACGAGGTGGCGGGATGGATCGCGGCCGTGCCGACACTGATCGGGTTCGGCCTGGCGCGGGGCCTGAGTCCCGCGCTCTACGGCGCGACCGCCGACATCCTCGCGCGGAATCAGAACGTGCGCGCACGTATGACGTGGTTGCTCACGGGTCTGGCGTCCGGGGCCACCGCGCTCGCGCTGGCCCTCCACGGCGTCAACCCCGCGAATCTCGTGGACCAGGTCCACCGGCGCGGGGATGCGGTGGTGGAGAATCGCGACGTCGACCTGGTGGTGGGCGTGCTTCTGCTGGCTCTGGCGTGCGCGATGGTGCTGTGGGTCCGGGTCGTCCCCGAGCTCCCACGACGCCCGGAGCGGGCACCCGACCAGAGCTCGCCCCCGGCCGCCCTGTTCGTCCTCGGGTTCACCTCGGCCGTCATCGGCCTGACCACACTGCCGATCATGTATCTCACCGGACGGTTGGTCGAGAGCGTGAGCACGGATCCCGTGGTCAGGGTGTGCGCCTACCTAGTCTTTCTGGTCGCGCTGATCGGGCCGTTCGTCCTCCTGGCGTGGGTGTGGTCACGCTTCCCCGTCGCCACCCGGAAGGTCACCGCGGCGTACGAGCGGATGCTCGGATGGGACACACGGTGGGTGGCGTTCGCCGTGATGACCGTCGGCGGGGTCGCACTGGTGGGATTTGCGACCCTGCTGCACCGCTGAACCCCGCTCGGGCGGTTAGGCGATCCTTAGCGACCACCCTGACCAGGGGGTTTGAGACACTTCTTCCCATGGACCTCGTTTTTGACATCGTTCTGATCCTGCACTTCATCGGCCTGGCCGGAATCATCGGCGGGTGGCTCGCCACCATCAAGGCGCCGCTGGTGAACAAGGCGATCCTGCACGGTGCGATCCTCCAGGTCGTGACCGGCCTTCTACTCGTCGGCCTGCGCGAGATGCAGGACGTGGACCTCAACCACATGAAGATCGGGATCAAGCTCGTCATCGCGATCGTCATCCTGGTCGTGGCGGTGATCGGCGTCCGCCGGGAGGCCAGGGCCGCGGGCAGCACGAGGACCCTGGCGAACATCGCCGGCATTCTGGGAGTGGTCAACGTCGCCATCGCGGTCCTGGTCTGACGCGGTCCTGGTCTGACGCAGTCCGGGCCTGGCCCGGTCCTGGTCTGACCCGGTCCTGGTCTGACACCAGCACGTGCCATCACGCGCCGCCCCTCGACTCAGGTCGGGGGGCGGCCGTCGTCGTGGACCTGACTACTCCATCACGGCCGCGAGGTACGCACGCACGAGCCGGGCGCCCACCTCGGCCGGGAGGCGCTCGATCGCCGCGAGGAGTGGCGCCATGCCGTCGTCTTCTCCACCTGTGTCGCCGAGGACCCCGGACACCATCGCGTGCACGTCATCCTCGTTGAGGGTCAGCAGATCACCGGGGGAGAGGGCGCCGGCCTCCAGCGCGGCCAGGACGTCGGCGAACGCCGCCGGGGGTGACGGGTCCGGCCTCCCGCGCACCGCGTCGGCGGACGCCCGGGCCACGGCGAGGATCTCGTCCGTCAGGCGTTCGGTCACCGGGGTGATGGTGAGGTGGGACGACGACGGCAACGCACCGCGCTGCTGGCGGTAGGCCGGTTGCGCCTGCACCGCGATGCCCCGTCGACCGCACTCGTCCGCCCACAGGTGGGGGTGGACCCGCCCGGCATCTCCCACCGACCCGTCGGCCACCACGGTGATCAGGGGTCCCGGATCGGAGTCGATCACCCGCAGGCCCTCGATTCCGGACAAGCCTTCCACGAGGACCGCGGTCGCCCGGGCGGTGCGCGCGACGAGTTCGGACTGGCCGTCGTCGCCCAGGGCCTCGAGCACCGCCCACGCGGCGGCCGCGGGTTCGAGTGGCTTGGACCCGGACAGGGTGGGGTTGACCACCGGGTAGCCCGGCCAGTCCACGGTGGAGAACCAGGATGCGCGATGCCTGGTGCGGCCCCGGCTGAGCAGCACCGAGGTCCCTTTGGGGGCGAAACCGTACTTGTGCAGATCGGCGGAGATGCTGGTCACACGCCCGATTCGCAGATCCCACATCGACCCCACCCCGCCCGGCCAGAACGGCAGCACCAGTCCGCCCAGGCAGGCGTCGACGTGCAGCCCGATCTGCGGGTCATGGTGCGCGTCGAGCCCGGCGGCGACCTGTTCGACCGGGTCGATCACACCGGTGGGGTAGGAAGACGCCGAGCACACCACCAGGCAGGTGTCCCGATCCACGGCACCCAGGAGGTCCGCGGCGGACACGCGGCCCGAGGCGGGGTCCACCTCGACGCCGACGAACCGCATCCCCAGAACGTGGGCGGCCTTGCGGAACGCCGCGTGGACGGTCACCGGGGCGACGATCGTCCCGCCGCTGCCGGGGGCACGCCCCGCGACCTCCCGGGCCGCCAGACACGCCAGCATGCAGCTCTCGGTGCCGCCTGACGTCACGACACCGTGGACGTCGTCGTCGATATCCCGGCCGTCGCCGGGGCCCCCGCCCAGGATCGTGCGAACCCGGTCCACGATCCCGCGGTGGATCCGCGCGACCGACCCGAACACGGTCGGGTCGAGGCCGTTGACGCCGTGCGCCAGACCGGCCGCGCGGACGGCCACGCGGTCCACCCCCTCCAGTCCCGAGTCGTAGACGTAGGACAGGACCCGGCCGCCGGTCGTCGGCGGATCGGCCGCGCGCAACTCGGCCAGGGTCTCGAGGGCTGCCGCGCCGCGCCGGTCGATCAGGCTCTCGAGGGGATCGGTGTCCGGGTGGTCGACTGTCATGGGGAATCCGTCCGTCGTGCGGGGTCGTTCATGCGGGCTGGGTCGGTAGTGCGGGTTAGGCCGGTCGTGCAGGCTGGGTCCAGCTCGGGTGCTCCCGGCCCAGTGCGCGGATGACGAGCAGACTGGCCGCGGTCAGCAGAGCCGGCACGAGGGAGAAGCCCAGGACGATCGCCCACAGGGCCGGTTCGGGCTGATCAGCGATGCCGCCCGAGCGGAAGCCGGTCACCGCCAACAGCGCCAACACCACGACGGGCCCCAGCGCCATGGATCCGGTCTCGGAGGCGGTCCACAGCCCGCTCATCGCACCGCTGCGACGACGGCCGCCCAGTTCGCGGTCCATATCCGTGGTGTCGGGGAGCATCGACATGGGAAGAGCCTGCATGCCGGCGTAGGCGACGCCCGCCAGAGCGACCGGGATGTGCACCCACATCCCCGGCCACACGCCGGCGGGGATGAGCAGGAGAGCGGAGACGGTGAACAGGATCGTCGCCGTCGCCAGAGCGGGGACCTTGCCCCGGGCGTGGGCCAGGCGCGCCCACAGCGGCATCACCACCAGTGCGGGGGCGATCAGCGCGAGGAACAGCCCGGTCAACGCGGCCTCGTTGCCCAGGATGTAGGTGGCGACGTACTGGCCTCCTGCGAGCATCACCGCCGTGGCCACCGCCTGGAGGCAGAACAGGCCCACCAACAACCGGAACGGCCGGGTCACCCGCAGCGCGTCGAGTCCGTCGCGGTACTGCCGGCCCAGGTCACCGACCTGGGCGTCCGCCCGCAGGAGCGTCCGTCGGCCGGATCCCAGCGTGGCCCACAGCATGCCGCCCAGCATCAGGACGGATACGCCGACCGCCATCACCACGTACCCCGTCGCGCCTCCGCCCGCGGCCTCGCGCAGCGCAGGACCGCCGCCGCCCACCACGAGGATCGTCGCGGCCAGCACCGCCACCCGCCACGCGAGGATCGTGACCCTCACGGCCGAATCACCGGTGAGCTCCGCCGGGAGGGCGAGATAGGGGACCTGGAAACACGAGAATGCCAGTGAGGCCAGGAGGAAGAAGCCCATCACCCAGACGCCGGCCAGTGCGGTGCCCCACCGGGTGGGGGCCGAGAAGGTCGCCACGAAGAGCAGGGGTAGCGCGAGCGACCCGAACAGCATCAGCCCCGTGCGGTAACCGGTGCGGTGCGAGGCGCGGTCGGAGATCGCCCCGATCAACGGGTACGCCAGGACGTCGATCACCTTGGGCACCAGCACGAGCACCGTCGCCACCGCGGCGGCCACCCCGATCGAGTCGGTCAGGTAATAGGCGAGCACCAGTCCGGGCAAGGTGCTGAACGCCCCCGTGCCCACGCTGCCGGCGGCGTACGAGGCGAGCATCCGACCCGAGGGGCCCCCGGCGGACGGGCCGTCAGCGCGCGCGGCGTCACCGTGCGCTCGAGTGGTGGTCATGAACGGACTCTAATTCCAGTCGACCGCGTCCATCGTCGAAAAGCGGCCGCGAAATGGGTGAACCGTCAGTCAGGTACGTTCCGCCGTAGGTTCACGAGGGAAAACTCTGACCGGAGTGACGGCTCACCCGATCTGCGGCCGGACCGGCGGGGCCGGACCGGCGGGGCCCGCCTCAGCCGCGCCAGTCGAAGGTGTCGGGGTCCGGCCCCGAGCGCGTGCCGTTGTGGAGGGCCGATATCGAGGCCATCTGCTCGTCGTTCAGCTCGAAGTCGAAGAGGTCGAGGTTCTCGCGCATCCGGCCCGGGCTCGAGGACTTGGGAAAGACGATGTCCCCGCGCTGGAGCACCCACCGCAGGACGACCTGCGAGATGGAGCGACCGACCTGCTCCGCCAGGGCCGTGAGCTGGGGGTCGCCGAAGACCGCGCCCTGCGCGAGCGGGCTCCACGCCTCCACCGCGATCCCGCGGTCGGTGCACGCCGCGCGCACCTCGTCGTTCACGAAGTAGGGGTTCGACTCGATCTGGTTGACCGTGGGAGTGCTGAGTCCCGCCTCCGACAGTCGCGCCAGATTGGCGGGGGTGAAGTTGGAGACGCCGATGGAGTCCACCGCGAAGTCCGAGCGGATGCCCTCCATGGCCTCCCACACGCGGGCGACGTCGTCATGCATGGCCAGCGGCCAGTGCACCAGGAACAGGTCGATCCGGCCACCGAGTGCCTCGAGAGAGCGCTCAGCGGAATCTCGGGCCGCGGCGCGCTCGTGGGAGGAGTTGTTGAGCTTGGTGGTGAGCCACAGTTCGTCGCGCGGGATACCCGATGCCGCGATCGCACGACCCACCCCGTCCTCGTTGCCGTACATCTGGGCGGTGTCGAGGTGCCGGTACCCGGCCTCGAGAGCATCCGAGACGACCTTCTCGGTATCAGCGGGCGGGACCTGGTACGTCCCGAAACCGAGCTGGGGGATAGCACGGCCGTCGTTGAGGTCGATCAAGGGGATCTGTGGTGTGGAGGCGGTCATGCGCCCCACCGTACGCGCGTCCCGCACTCAGTCACGAGCGGTGCGCAACGACGCCTCCACCAGATCGAGCATCGCACTGACGTGCTCGGTACCCCGTCCGGTGGCGAGATGGGTGATGAGCCCGTCGAGGACGATGTCGAGATAGACGCGCAGCACGTCGTCCGGCACGTCCGTCCGCATCCTGCCGGAGTCCTTCTGTTCCCGCAGGCGGGTGAGGATGGCGTCGTCGAGCTCCACCTGCCGGTCGGTCCACCGTTCGCGGAAGGCCGGGTCGGTGCGGATCCGTCGCGCGATCTCCAGCCGCGTTCCGAGCCAGGAGAACTCGTGGGGATCCGCGAGGATCTCCCGCATCACCTGGACCAGCCCCTGCTCCGCCACCGTGGCCGCCATCGCCGCGGCGTCGTCATGGGCGAGTGCGAGGAACAGCGCGTCCTTGTCGTCGAAGTGGTGGAAGATCGCACCACGGCTCAGACCCGTGGCCTCCTCGAGGCGACGAACGGTGGCGCCCTCGAACCCGAACTCGGCGAAGCACTCGCGCGCGCCCGACAGGATCTCGCGACGCCGGGCGTCCATGTGGTCCTGGCTGACCCTGGGCATTTCTGTACCTTCCTACGGATACACCACGGCGGTACGCGGTTCCCCCTGTCTCACCGGGAGTTACCGCGCACCGCCGTCGGGGTGGAGGTGATCAGCCCTTGATCATGTTGCGCAGGACGTACTGCAGGATTCCGCCGTTGCGGTAGTACTCCGCCTCGCCGGGGGTGTCGATGCGCACCTTGGCGTCGAACTCGACGGTCCGGCCGTCCTCCTTGGTGGCGGTGACCTTGACCGTC
This sequence comes from Dietzia sp. SYD-A1, assembly GCF_015356725.1. NCBI lineage: Bacteria > Bacillati > Actinomycetota > Actinomycetes > Mycobacteriales > Dietziaceae > Dietzia > Dietzia sp. SYD-A1. The sequence continues at coordinate 4,562 of NZ_JADDKI010000048.1, read as the reverse complement.
TTGGGCGTGGTGCCGTTGTTCAGCTCCTCGATCCCGGTGATGTCGAAGGTCTCCGTGCCGTCCAGTCCGAGGGTCTCGTGCGACTCGCCCTCGGGGAACTGGAGCGGCATGACGCCCATGCCGATGAGGTTCGAGCGGTGGATGCGCTCGAACGACTCGGTGATGACCGCCTTGACGCCGAGCAGGCTGGTGCCCTTGGCCGCCCAGTCGCGCGAGGACCCGGTGCCGTACTCCTTGCCGCCGAGCACGACGAGCGGAGTGCCCTGAGCGGCGTAGTTCTGGGCGGCGTCGTAGATGAACGCCTGCGGGGCGCCCTCCTGCGTGAAGTCGCGCGTGTAGCCGCCCGTGACGCCGTCCAGCAGCTGGTTCTGCAGACGGATGTTGGCGAAGGTGCCGCGGATCATGACCTCGTGGTTGCCGCGACGCGACCCGAAGGAGTTGTAGTCCTGACGGGCCACGCCGTTGGCGTCGAGGTACTGCGCGGCCGGGGTGCCCGGCTTGATCGTCGACGCCGGCGAGATGTGGTCGGTCGTGACCGAGTCACCGAGCTTGGCCAGCACGCGGGCGCCCTTGACGTCCTCGACCGGGGTGAGCTCCATCTGCATCCCCTCGAAGTACGGGGGCTTGCGGACGTAGGTGGACTTCTCGTCCCACTCGAAGGTCTTGCCGTCCGGGGTGCTGAGCCCGCGCCAGCGGTCGTCTCCGGCGAAGACGTCGGCGTACTTGGACGTGTACTCCTTGGACGAGATGGAGGCCTTGATGGTCTCCTCGATCTCCTCGCTGGAGGGCCAGATGTCCTTGAGGTAGACGTCGTTGCCCTCGGAGTCCTTGCCCAGGGAGTCGGTCTCGAAGTCGAAGTCCATGGTCCCGGCGATGGAGTACGCGATGACCAGCGGCGGGGACGCCAGGTAGTTCATCTTGACGTCCTGGTTGATCCGGCCCTCGAAGTTGCGGTTGCCGGACAGGACCGCTGTGGCGGTGAGGTCATGTTCCTGGATGGCCTCGGAGATCTCCTCCGGCAGCGGACCGGAGTTACCGATACACGTCGTGCAGCCGTAGCCGACCAGGTAGAAGCCGAGGGCCTCCAGGTCCGGCCAGAGTCCGGCGCGCTCGTAGTACTCGGTGACGACCTGGGAGCCCGGCGCCATGGAGGTCTTGACCCACGGCTTGGCCTTGAGGCCCTTCTCGTGGGCCTTGCGGGCGAGGAGCCCGGCGCCGATCATCACCGACGGGTTGGACGTGTTGGTGCAGGAGGTGATCGAGGCGATGGAGACGATGCCGTGGTCCAGGACCATCTCGGTGCCGTCGACGGACACCTCGACGGGCTTGGAGGGACGGCCCTCGGCACCGGCGGAGGCGTCGGCCCGGACCGAGCCCTCCTCGGCGTGGGACAGGGTGGCCGTACCGACGTTGTCGGACGGGGCGCCGCCCTCGGACTGCATCCGACCCTTCTCGGTGTCACCGAGGGGATTGACACCGGCGTCCACGTAGTTGTGGATGTCCTTACGGAACGCACTCTTGGCGTCGGCAAGCTCGATACGGTCCTGCGGACGCTTGGGCCCGGCGATCGAGGGGACGACATCGCCCAGGTCGAGCTCCAGGTACTCGGAGAAGACGGGCTCCTCCGCCTCGGGGTCGAGCCACATGCCCTGCTCCTTGGCGTACGCCTCGACCAGAGCGAGCTGCTCGTCGTCGCGGCCCGTCAGGCGCAGGTAGTCGATCGTCTCACCGTCGATGGGGAACATGGCACAGGTGGAGCCGAACTCCGGGCTCATGTTGCCGATCGTGGCACGGTTGGCCAGCGGCACGGCGGCGACACCGGCACCGTAGAACTCCACGAACTTGCCGACGACGCCGTGCTTGCGGAGCATCTCGGTGATCGTCAGGACGACGTCCGTGGCGGTGACGCCCGGCTTGATCGAGCCGGTGAGCTTGAATCCCACCACGCGGGGGATGAGCATGGAGATGGGCTGACCGAGCATGGCGGCCTCGGCCTCGATCCCGCCGACGCCCCAGCCCAGGACGCCGAGTCCGTTCTCCATGGTGGTGTGCGAGTCGGTTCCCACACAGGTGTCGGGGTAGGCCTGGCCGTTGCGGACCATCACCGACCGGGCGAGGTACTCGATGTTGACCTGGTGGACGATGCCGGTACCGGGGGGGACGACCTTGAAGTCGTCGAACGCGCCCTGGCCCCAGCGGAGGAACTGGTACCGCTCCTCGTTGCGCTGGTACTCGATCTCGACGTTCTTGTCGAAGGAGTCCTTTCCACCGAAGGACTCGATGATCACCGAGTGGTCGATGACCATCTCGGCCGGCGCGAGGGGGTTGACCTTGTCGGGGTCGCCGCCGAGCGTCTTGACGGCCTCACGCATGGTGGCGAGGTCGACGATGCAGGGGACACCGGTGAAGTCCTGCATGATCACCCGGGCGGGCGTGAACTGGATCTCGGTATCGGGCTCGGCGGCGGGGTCCCAGCCCGCCAGCGCCTCGATATGCGCCTTGGTGACGTTCTTACCGTCTTCGGTGCGCAGCAGGTTCTCGGTGAGGACCTTGAGGGAGTAGGGGAGCTTCGCGGCTCCGTCGACCGCCGACAGGCGGTAGATCTCGTAGGCTTGGCCGCCGACCTCTAGGGTTCCCTTGGCGCCAAAGCTGTCAATGCTTGCTGTCACGTCAGCTCCACTCGTGGTGTGAATGTCGATTCGTCATCCCTCCCGGTGTCACCGCGTGTCTCGGGCGGCGACGCCGGGGGCGGACACAGGACCCATTGTGGACCCTCGCGCCCGGTTGCGGTCACCAATTTACCAGTACGGTCGTTCTGTATAGGTTCCGGCCCGCCCGAAGGTGGGGGGCGCCGAGCGGGTGTCGCGCCGTCCGGCGCGCGTGTTCGGTTCGACGACGACGAGATGGCACCATATCGCCCGTGGACAACTCCGACGCTTCCGTGACCACGCTCGCCTACGAGGCCGAGCCGGTGATGTCTCTGCAGGAGGGGGAGGTTCCGCAGTGGCTGGACTACGAGGCCGTGTCACGGGACCTCGCCGACGACGGCGTCTCCGCTCCGGAGCCGTTCGTCGAGGGCCTGCGGACCGTGGTCACCGAGGCGGGGGACCGTGGGCTCGATCTCAAGGTGGTCTACACCGAGGCCCCTGCGCTCGTCTACACCGACGCCCGCGACCTCGCCGCCCTGCTGAACGAGGAGTACGAGGGCACGATCCTCGTCCGGACCCCGGTCTTCGTCGGTAGCTCCAGCGACACGATTCCGCGGCATCTCCTCGAGGCGGGCCAGGACGATGCCTGGGAGGAGTTCGACCCCGTCGCCTCCGCCGCGGTGTTCGCGCACAAGGTCACCGCCCCCGCGCCTCCCTGGGGAGCGCTCTCCGCCATCGTGCTCGTCCTCGCGATCGTGGTCGCGGTCGCGTTCGCGGTCGTGCTCCGGCGTCGCCTCCGCTGACGGTCACGGTCCCGCATCACCGCCCGACACGCCGACGTTCCTCGGGTTATTCGAGTTACAGCAGTGTATTTTGCCGCCTGATGTTCCAGACGGGGCTTCTGTGACCTACGGTGCTAGAGGAACCATCGGTTCTGCCGAGTTGGTATGAGGCTCTAGTGGCGCAGGGGAAGGCATCACCGGCACCTCACCCTTCTCGGTGACGCATCCCGCCGCGCGGGTCGCGCGGTCGACCGCATCCTCGTGCGGTTATCGGAAGGTGAAACGTGAAGCCTGACCATTCATCAACCCGCGCTCCGGGAGCGCGGAGACGTCGGGGTCCGGGGCCGGCGGGCGGTCGTGCCCTGCTCGCCGCAGCGCTCGTCCTGGGCACCGCATCGGGTGTGATCCAGGCGCCCGTCGTGGCGGCACAGGTGGAACCCGCGGCCTCGCCCGAGGACATCAGCGGCCTGATCCGCGCGGTCGCGGATGCGTCCGCGCGACTCGACGCCACCCGCCAGGACATCGCGGTCAAGCGCGAGGGGGTCAACAAGACCCTCGTCGACCTGCAGATGGCCCGACTCGACCTCGACCGGTCGATAGCGGAGGCCGACCGCACGATCGCCGAGCGCGAGCAGGCGGAATCCGGCGTGGAGTCCGCCAGGAGCACCCTCGACGAGTACTCCCGGTTGCTTCACCGCCAGGGGACGGCTCCGGGAGCGGCCTCGGCGATCCTGGACCCGGGCGGCCCCGCCGATGCCGGGCGACGGCAGGAGTTCCTCCGGCGTGCGGCCGCGGACCAGCAGCACGTCGTGGGGGACATGGTCGCCGCGGTGGACGCCGCGGCCCGCAGGGAGTCCGACGCCGCGCTCGCGAGGACGGAAGCCGAACAACGCTACGCCGACGCCTCGTCACGACGTGACGCCGCGGAGTCCGAGGTGGCGGCCGTCTACGCGGAGGTCACCGCCCTGGAGGCGGAGGTCGCCGACCTGACCCGTGCCCTGGAGCAGAACCAGAGCGCGCTCGCGGAGTCCGGGGCCACTCCCGCAGGACCCCAGACCGGCGACCCGTACACGGTCGACCAGGACGCGCTGCGCGACGAGGCGGTCCGCGCCCTCGCCGCGGACCCCCGGGC
>NZ_JADDKI010000480.1:0-1091 GCF_015356725.1 Dietzia sp. SYD-A1 | reverse complement strand
ACTCCGGCCCGGACACTCCTGCCGACGCCCCCGCCGACGCTCCTGCCGACGCCCCCGCCGACGCCGACCAGGCCGTGCGCTCCTCGACCACGGAGTGGCTGGTCCTGGTCGCGCAGGTACTGGCCTCGGGCGTCGCCGGCGCGGCGCTGTTCATCGGCTTCCACCTGCTGTGGCGAGACCTGCCGTGGGTGGCCATGGCCCTCGCGCTCGTCGTGATCGTCGGCCTGGTCGCCATGGTCCGCGTGCTGCGCAGGTCCAACGACACGGTGAGCATCGCCCTGGCGGTGATCGTCGGGCTGGGAGTGACCTGCGGGCCACAGTTGCTCAGATTGATCACCTGACCGGTTCACGGCACCCGACCGGCCCCGCCCCGACTCCGCCCGCGCCTCACGGTGCGGGCGGAGTCGTCATACAGGGCCGTCGCGGACGTGTGGCACTGTTGGGGACATGACGAGAATCGCAGTGGTCGGTGGCGGACGCATCGGCGAGGCCCTCATCGCAGGTCTCCGCAAGTCGGGGACGGAGCAGTCGGACATCGTGGTGATCGAGGCCGTCGAGCCCCGCGCCTCGGAGCTGGCCAAGAAGTACTGCATCCTCTCGACCAGCCTGGACATCGGCTGCGAGGGGGCGGATGTGATCGTGGTGGCCGTCAAGCCGGGTGACGTCCCCGCGGTGGTCGACCGGATCGGCGACGCCATCTCCGACAGCGTCCACGAGTCGATCGTGGTGTCCCTGGCGGCAGGTGTGCCCACATCGGTGCTGGAGAACAAGCTCAGCGCGGGGTCCCCGGTCGTGCGGGTGATGCCCAACACGGCGATGCTCGTGGGGCAGGGCGTCTCGGCCGTGTGTAAGGGGCGCTACGCGCGTGACGAGCACCTGGAGAAGGTGGTCAAGGTCATGGAGAGCGTCGGCGCCGTCGTCGTCGTCGACGAGTCCAAGATGGACGCCGTGACGGCCGTGTCCGGCTCGGGCCCCGCCTACTTCTTCCTCCTCGCCGAGGCGATGGTGGACGCGGCGGTGGAACAGGGCCTGCCCCGTGACGTCGCGCTGCGGCTCGCGACCGGCACCGCCCTCGGCGAGGAGGAAGAAGT
>NZ_JADDKI010000479.1:0-3826 GCF_015356725.1 Dietzia sp. SYD-A1 | reverse complement strand
GGCGAGCACCGACCAGTTCTGCGGCTCGCGGACCGCCAGGGCCGAGGCCCGCCCGGGCCAGTCCACCGCGGGATCGGATGCGGGTTCGGCCACCAGGGCGTCGACCAGACCACCCAACGCCTCGGCGGCCCCGGCAGCGATCTCGGTGGCCAGGGCGTCCACCGACTCGAAATGCCGGTAGAACGCGGTGGGGACGATGCCCGCCTCTCGTGCGATCTCGCGGACGCCGAGGCCGGAGAAGCCCCGCGTGGCCACTGCGTTGCGGCCCGCGGCCACGATCAGTGCACGCGTGTGCCGCTTCTGCTCCGCGCGTGAACCCGGTGTCGTCACGCCCGTGATCGTATCGGCTGAGGGGCGAACAGGCACGTCGGGGACCCCCGACGCACTGTGACCCAGTAGACACCAGGAGCCCTCTTCTCATTTCAGAGAACGTCTGTACACTCAAATTCGTCCGGTGGTCGAACCGGATGGATACGCCCCCGTGGTGCGACCACGGCTTCGAGTTCGGGGCCGCACCGGACGGCGGTAGGCCGCGTCCGACGGCGCACGACCACACCGACCGCTACTTTCCGGAGGTCCCCATGACCGCCCCGACCATCAGCAGACTCTTCTCCCGCGGGATCACCCGCACCCTGCTCACTCCGCACCCGGTGGAGCACTACGTCCGATCACTCGGAGTGAACTGGGCTGACGACCCGACCGGCGCGACGGTCGTCGCCGTCGACCGGCCCGTCGCCGACGTCACCGTCATCACGCTGCGACTCCCGGCGGGGGTCGAAAGGCCCGCCCCCGGAGCCGCTCTCGAGGTCGGCGTGGTGGTCGACGGCGTCGTCCAGCGCCGCCACTACTCCCCGGTCGATCCCGCCACCCGGTCCGACGGCCTCGCGACGATCGCCGTCCGACGGCATCCGGGAGGCGTGGTCTCGGAGCATCTGTGGTCCGAGGCCGCACCCGGGATGCGGCTTCTCCTCGGCGATCCCGTCGGGGAGGTCACCCTGCCGGAGACGCGCCCGGCCGACGTGGTCCTCGTCAGCGGCGGCAGCGGCATCACCCCGATGCTCTCCATCGCCTCGACGCTCGTCGGGGAGGGCCACTGCGGCGCCGGCGCCACCGGCCGGGTGGCCTGGCTGCACTACGCGCGCCGGGCCGAGGACGTCCCGTTCCGTGACCGGATTCGTGAGCTCTCGCGCGCCGGGGTCGAGGTCCGTGTGGTCGCGACCGCAGGCTCCGACCCGTCAGCGCCCTCGGAGCCGGTGTCGGGAGGCCTGGTCGGCCACCTCACGTCGGACCACCTCGATGACGTGGCGCCGTGGCACTCCGACGCCACCATCTTCCTCTGTGGACCCGACGGCCTCGCCGACGGCCTCGCGGAGACCCTCGGCCCCGATCGCTACGCGGACGTCCTGCGTGAGCGGTTCACCGCCTCCACCGGCCCCGTTCCCGACGGCGACGGTGGCACCGTCACCCATGTCAGGAGCGGGGTGTCGGCTCACAACCCCGGCACCACCCTGCTGGAGGGCGCGGAGGCCGCGGGTCTGTCCCCGAAGCACGGGTGCAGGAGGGGCATCTGCCATACCTGCACCGCCGTCCGCGTCTCCGGCGCCACCCGCGACCTGAGGACCGGAGAGATCGACACCGAACCCGGCTGCCTGGTCCAGATCTGCGTCTCCGCGCCCGTGGGCGACGTCGAGATCGAACTCTGACCGCCCCGGTCACCCGTCACGCTCCCGGACCGACGTACCCGCACGACCCACCGGAACACCCGGAAGGAATCCCATCATGACCCTCCTGCAGATCCCCAGCTTCCGCTCCACCAAGTCGACGTCCACCAAGTCGACGTCCGCAGCGACCACCCCCGCCGGCCCCGAGCCGATCGTCCTGTCCGCCGAGTCGGTGGAGATCATCGGACGGGAACTCGACGCCATCCGCGACCGCGTGGCGGCCGACCTCGGGACCGCCGACCGCGACTACATCCTTCGTGTCGTCCGCATGCAGCGTCGACTCGAACTCACCGGTCGTGGGCTCATGTTCCTGGGCTTCCTGCCGCCCGCGTGGCTCGCGGGGGTGGCCGCGCTGAGCGCCTCCAAGATCCTCGACAACATGGAGATCGGCCACAACGTCATGCACGGCCAGTACGACTGGATGCGTGACGACATGCTCCACTCGTCCAGCTTCGAGTGGGACAACGTGTGCCCGTCCGACCAGTGGCGCCACTCGCACAACTACATGCATCACACCCACACCAACATCCTGGATCTGGACCGGGACATCGGGTACGGGATCCTGCGCATGGAGTACGAGCAGAAGTGGACCCCCCTGCGCCTCGGTAACCCCGCCTACGCGTTCGCACTCATGATGCTGTTCGAGTGGGGCGTCATGCTCCACGACCTCGAGTACGACAACGTCCTCAAGGGCAAGCGCAAGTGGTCGGACGTCAAGGGCCTGCTCGCCGGCTGGTGGGGCAAGGTCCGCGGCCAGGTCGCCAAGGACTACATCGTCCACCCCGCGCTCACCGGGCCGCTGTTCCCGCTCACCTTCGCCGGCAACCTGACCGCCAACCTCGTCCGCAACGTCTGGGCGTTCTCGGTGATCTTCTGCGGCCACTTCCCGTCCGGCGCCCAGGTGTTCACCCAGGAGGAGACCGCCGAGGAGACGCGCGGCGAGTGGTACGTGCGGCAGATGCTGGGCTCGGCCAACATCTCGGGCAGTCCGTTCATGCACCTGGCCACCGGGAACCTCTCGCACCAGATCGAGCACCACCTCTTCCCCGACCTGCCCGCCCACCGCTACCCCGAGATCGCCGAGGAGGTGCGGGCGATCTGCGAGGAGCACGGACTCCCGTACACGACCGGCCCGCTGTGGAAGCAGGTGACGAACGTGTGGGTCAAGATGTTCCGGCTGGCCCTGCCACTTCCGCCCACCCCGGCGGACACGCCGGCCGTGCTCATCGAGCGTCGGAAGGTGACACCGGCGGCCTGAGCCGGGGTACCTTCGTGGACACCACTGACGAAGGGAGCGACTCCGATGGGCGACTTCGAGCGCAACAAGGACCAGGTCCAGGCAGGTGTCCAGGCGGGGGCGTCACTCGTCGGCCGGATCGCCGTCATCATCACCGACGCGGTGGGATCCATCGCCAAGGAGATCGGCGACTTCGTCACCGACGGGATCGAGATGCGGGAGGCCGCCCGTGCCGCGCGACTCGATGAGCGCAGGCGGTCACCGATGATCGATCTGGACGGCATCGAGGACGGCGAACTGCAGGGATGAGTCCCCAGGTGAGCCGATGACCGTGGCCGGTGGGCTCCCCCACCGGCCACGGTGGCAGGATCGCGTGACGTGACGATCATCGCCGCCGCGGACGGCTCCGCTCTCGGAAACCCCGGCCCTGCCGGATGGGCCTGGTACATCGACGAGTCCCGATGGCGCTGCGGCGGATGGGCCAGGGGCACGAACAACCAGGGTGAACTCACCGCCGTCCTGGACCTCCTCCGCCAGACCGCGCACTCCCCCGAGCCGCTCCACATCCTGTGCGACTCGCAGTACGTCATCAACTCGGTGACCAAGTGGATGGCCGGGTGGAAGCGCAAGGGGTGGAAGAAGGCCGACGGGAAGCCGGTTCTCAACGTCCAGGTCATGAAGGCGCTCGACGAGGCCATGGCCGGCCGCGAGGTCACCTTCGAGTGGGTCAAGGGACACGCCGGGCACGAGCTCAACGAGAAGGCGGACATACTGGCCAACGGCGCTGCCAAGGCCTACGCGGCGCGGCGGGTGCCCGGAGCCGGCCCCGGATTCCCGGGAGCCCGGTCGGTCGGCGCGGGTGACGACC
>NZ_JADDKI010000478.1:0-1496 GCF_015356725.1 Dietzia sp. SYD-A1 | reverse complement strand
GCGCGCGGTCGACGAGGTGGTCCCGGACGGCCAGGCCACCGCCCGCGCGACCGAGTGGGCCCGGCAGTTCGTGGGCGGCCCCCGGATGGCGCTGCGGGCGGTCAAGGAGGCCGTGGACCGCGGCATCGAGGTGGACCTGGCCACCGGCCTGAGCATCGAGCGCGCCCTGTTCGCGGCGCTGTTCGCCACCGAGGACCGCGAAGTGGGCATGCAGTCGTTCATCGACTCCGGGCCCGGCAAAGCCGACTTCCTCGGGCGCTGAACCCCCCTTAGCCATGGCCGTCGACCTCGCCCTGGGACTGCGGGACGTCCTCGACGCGGCGGCCGAGCTGGCGGCCGCGCAGGACGAGGACGCCGTGCTGCACATCGCCATCCGTCGGGCCCGCCAACTCGTGGGCACCGACCTGGCGTACGTGATGCTGCTCGACCCCGAGCGCGGCGACACCTACATGCGCATGGCCGAGGGCGCCACCAGCCCCCGGTTCGACACCATCCGTCTGGGCATGGGGCTCGGCCTGGGCGGGCAGGTCGCCGAGGCCATGGCACCCCGTTGGACCCGCAACTACCTGGCCGACGAGCAGTACACCCACGTGATCGACCCGATCATCCGCGAGGAGGGCGTCAAGGCGATCCTCGGCGTGCCCGTCCGCACGCATGGCCGGCTCACCGGAACACTGTTCACCTCCGACCGCGGCGAGCGCGACTTCACCCAGGACGAGATCACGCTGGTCGCGCTGCTGGCCGACCAGGTCTCCGCGGCGCTGTCCGCCGCCGAGCGCGCCTCACGTCGCCGACGCGAGCTGGACGAGACCCGCGACGCCCTCGACGCCGAGCGCGCCCGGTCCGCGCGACTGGCCGCGACCGTCGACCTGCACGAGCGCCTCACCCGGCTGGTCGTGGCCGGGGCCACCGTCCCGGAGATCGTGGACCTGCTGGTCGACATCGAGGGGGGCACCGCGGCGGTCTTCGACCTGGCCCACCGGGAGATCGGCGCGGCCCGGTCCGCCGAGGGACCGCCGGCCGAGCTGCTCCGGCGGGTACTGGAGGAGGCCGCCGCGGACACCGAGCGGATGGTCACGCGCCAGTCCGGCGGCCACCTCGTCGTCGTCAACCCCGTCGTCACCGGCTCCGACCACCTGGGGTACGTCACCTACGCCAGCCGGGGCTCGGTCCCGGCCATCGGACGGGTGCTGGAGCGGGTGAGTTCGGTGATCGCGCTGATCCTGCTGGGCCACCGCGCGCGGGACGAGGCCGACAACCGCGTCCGCGGCGAGCTCCTGGCAGAACTGCTCTCCCCCGGTGAGCACGACCTCGAGGCGATCGGCCGGCGGGCCGCGCTGCTGGGCGTCGACGTCCACTCCGACCTCATCGCGCTGGTGATCACCCCCGCCGAGCCGCGGATGACCCGGGCTCTACAGACCGAGTGCCGGTCGCTCGCCCGGGCCGACGGCGGGCTGGTGACCACCTACGGTGACCGCGCGGTGATGCTCCTACCC